>FR899409.1:0-20538 GCA_000437315.1 Mycoplasma sp. CAG:472 | reverse complement strand
ACTCTTCAGCAGGAGGACATAACGGTATTAAATCAATTATAAATTCTTTAGGAACAACTAATTTTACTCATTTAAAAGTGGGTATTGGTCGAAAGTTTTATTCAGATCAAAAAGATTATGTTCTAGGTAATTTATCAAAAGAGGAAATAACTTATTTACAAAATGACAAGTTTAAAGAAATGATTAATACATTTATTTGTGATGGTACTACAGTGTGTATGAATAAATATAATTCAAATGGAGAATAAAATGGATTTTCTAGATGATTTTTTTGTTTATAAAAATAATAGTGTTATATGTGGTTTAACTTCCGAGTTAAATGTTTTTTATGTGTTAAATTTATTTAAAAAGCAAAAAAAGAATATCATTTTTTTAGTCAGTTCTATTTATGAAGCAAATAATTATTATAATCTATTTCAAACATATAGTGATGATGTATTATTATTTTTAAAGGATGAATTTATATCTGATGTGGTAGCATCTTCCCCAGAATTAAAATTGACTAGATTAAATACTTTAGATAAGTTAAGTTCAAAAAATTATATTATTATTTGTAACTTAATGGGCTACTTAATGCTACTTCCTAATAATAAAGAATTTTCTCAAAGCAAGATGCTAATAAAAGTTGGTAATAACTTACCTCGAAAGAAACTATTAGATACTTTATTTGAATTTGGTTATAATAAAGATGCCTTAACAACTGCTTCAGGGGACTTTTCTGTTCGTGGAATGATTGTGGATATTTATTTAATAAATGAAAAACATCCAATTAGAATCGAGTTTGATGATGATGTAGTAAGTACTATTAGATATTTTGATGAAAATACACAAATGACGGTTAACAGTATTGATGAAATAATGCTTAAACCAATCATGGAAATAAATACAAATAAAACAAGTTCAATTTATGATTATACTAATAAAGCAACTCTAGTAAATGTAGATTTACCACAGATTAATGCCTCTTATAAAAAAATTTGTGAGGACATTACCGCTTATAAACAGCATAGTGATAAACATGAAAAATTTTTATATGAACTTGATGAAATAAATCCAGAATATGTTTTAACTTTAAATCATTTTAAAACTGATAAGTCTGATATTGAAATAGTTGCTCAAAGCATTGATAATTTTAATAATGATATTCCTCTTTTGCAAGAAAATGTTATTAAATGGAAAGAATCAGGAAAAGATATTTATTTTTATTTATCAAATGATAATGAAATTAAAAAGATTCGAGAACTTTTTACAAATGTAAATATTATTAAGAAAAAGATTAATCACGGTTTTATCATAGGTAAATATGTTATAATAAGTGAATTTGATATAGATAATATAAAAAGAGATTATAAATATCAAAATAACTTATATGGTGGCAAAAAAATTGTAGATTATAATGAACTTAATAAAGGTGATTATGTAGTTCACATAAATCATGGAATTGGTATTTACAATGGTCTTGTTAGTTTAACTAGTAATAACATAACTAAAGATTATATTCAAATTCTTTATGAGGGAAATGATAAAATATATATACCAGTACAAAAAATAGAAAATATTTATAAATATTCAGATAAAGATGGTACTAAACCTAAAATTAATAAATTAAATTCTTCCTCTTGGCTTAAGACTAGAAAATATGTTGAAGCAAAGATAAAGGATATTACAAAAGAATTAATGGATTTATATCAAAAAAGATTGGAAACAAAGACTACGCCTTACAAAAGGTTTGAGGAAGAACAAATTTTTGGTAATGAATTTATTTATGATTTAACTTTAGATCAACAAAATGCAGTTAATGATATTAATGATGATCTAGATAGTGATATTCCAATGGATAGACTTCTTTGTGGGGATGTTGGCTTTGGTAAAACAGAGGTTGCATTAAGAGCAATGTTTAGAGCAATACTTAATAATAAACAGGTTATTTATTTATGTCCTACAACAATACTATCAAAACAGCAGTATAATGTTGCTAAAAAAAGATTTGCATCTTGGCCTATTGAAATAAGACTATATAATAGGTTTACCACTTTAAAAGAGGAACAAGACATACTAACAGGTTTAGAAAATGGAAGTATTGATGTTGTATTTGGAACTCATAAATTATTTAATGACAAGATAAAATATAAAAAATTAGGTTTATTAATAATTGATGAGGAGCAAAGATTTGGAGTTAAACATAAAGAAAAAATAAAGGAATTAAAAAATGATATTAATGTATTAACTTTATCAGCAACCCCAATACCTAGAACTTTAAAAATGGCTTTATCTGGACTTAGAAATTTATCTATAATTGAAACTGCACCAAATAATAGATACCCAGTTCAAACATATGTAACTAGTGAGGATGACTACATAATCAAAGATGCAATTTATAAAGAACTAGGTCGTAATGGACAGATATTTATTCTTTATAATAATATTGAGGGTTTAGTGTCAAAAATGAATTCTTTAAAATTATTAGTACCCGAGGCTAAAATTAGATGTGCTCATGGACAAATGAATAAAGATGCTTTAGATGAAATTATGGAAGATTTTACAATGCATAAATTTGATATCTTATTATGTACCACAATTATTGAAAATGGTATTGATATTGCAAATGCTAATACGTTAATAGTTTATGATGCTGATAAATTCGGGCTTGCCCAATTATATCAAATAAGAGGAAGAGTAGGCCGAAGCGACAAAATAGCTTATGCTTATTTACTTTATAATAAAAATAAAATGTTAAATGAAACCGCAATTAAGCGATTACATGCAATAAAAGAGTTTACTGCTTTAGGTAGTGGTTATAAAATTGCAATGCGTGATTTATCAATACGTGGTTCTGGAGATATATTTGGTTCTTCACAAGCAGGATTTGTTGATACAGTTGGTGTGTCACTGTATACTAAAATGATCGAGGATGAACTTAAAAGAGTAAAGGGATTACCTGTTGAAGAAAGTAAAAATGAACAATCACTAATAAATATAAATACTCACATTGATGATAGTTATGTTGATGATGAAAATATTAAGATAGAAATTCATCAAATGATAAATGAAATTGATAGTTATGATAAGTTGCAGCAAATTAAAAACATTCTTGAAGACCGTTTTGGTAAAATTACTCTTGAAATGGAAGATTATATGTATGAAGAATGGTTCGAAAAGATTGCTCAAAAATATAATATTACGCAAATTAGACAAACCGATAGATTTATAGAAATAGTTTTACCGGAAAAGTTATCATCAAAAGTTAAAGGAGATAAATTATTACTTAATGCCTTAAGTATCTCAAGAAATTTTTCATTTGCCTTTAGACATAATCAAATAATTATTACATTAAAATATGCAAATTTAAAAGAACATTTTATAAGATATATTGTTAGATTACTTAATACAATTAATTAGTATAATCTATAAAAAAGAAAACACACTAAATATGAGGTGTGTTTTTTGAAAAGTACAGGTATTGTAAGAAAAATAGATGAGTTAGGGAGAATAGTAATTCCCAAAGAAATTCGTAATGTACTTAGTATACATAGTAATGATGATTTAGAAATATTTATTGATAATATGAAAATAGTTTTAACAAAATACGAAAAAAGTGATAATATCTTAAATTATTCAAATAATATTGTAAAAATTATTGATGAAAAATTAAATATAAAGGTATTTGTAACTAATAAAGAAAGATTTATTACTGAGGGCGATTTTAAAAATAAGAATATTGATAATACATTAATTGAACTTATCAAAGAAAGAAAAAAACATGAGAGTATTAATAAAGAAACTATTAATAAAATAAATGGATATTTTGTAATTTATCCAATAATAGTAGAAAGTGATATTTTGGGTTTACTTATGTTTGCAAAGGAAACAGTATTTACAAATGAAGAAAAAATTCTTACAAATATTATATTAAAACTTATTGAAAACCGATAAAAATTATGGTAATATTGACTTATTAAATGTGGAGAAGAAAGATTTATAAATTGCATTTATAGAGAGCTTAGGTTTGGTGGAATTAAGTAATAACGATTTATATTGTGAGTCTTTGAGTTTAATGGTTAATTACCTTATAATTAGAAAGTGCATGTAAATCATGAATTAAGGTGGTACCGCGGATTATATTCGTCCTTTAGTTCGTGATTTTTTGTTTTTTAGAAAAGAGGAGTGGAAATGGAAAGAGGATTTGAAAAAATAAGTTTTGAAGAATTTAAAAAAAGTGTTAAGGATGATGAAAAATTATATGAAAGTATAACTTTACCTATTAGAAAGACTAGCAAAAGTGCAGGTTATGATTTTATTGCATTTCAAGACGTTACTATTAAACCTGGAGAAATAAAGAAAATACCTACTGGCTATAAAGTAAAACTTCAAGATGATGAAGTGCTTTTGATAGTTGTAAGAAGTTCAATGGGCTTTAAATATAACATTAGATTATGTAATCAAGTAGGTGTTATAGATGCAGATTACTATAATAATGAATCTAATGAAGGTCATATGTATGTTGCTCTTCAAAATGAAGGAACAAAAGATTTTGTAATAAATAAAGGTGATGCCTATGCTCAAGGAATTATTATTAAATATTTAACTTGTGGCGAAGAAAATAATCAAAAACGTACTGGTGGTATTGGAAGTACTAATAATTAAGGAGGATTTATGGAAAATAAAAAATTTTATATAACAACACCTATATATTATCCATCTGATAATTTTCATATAGGACATTGTTATACAACTATAATTGCTGATTCAATTGCAAGATTTAAAAGATTATCTGGCTATGATACATTTTTCTTAACTGGAACAGATGAACATGGTCAAAAAATTGAAAAGAAAGCCAAAGAATGTGGAGTAACCCCAAAAGAATATGTAGACAAAATAGTTGATAATGCAAAAGATTTATGGGCATCATTAAATATCAGTTATGATAAATTTATAAGAACAACAGATAAAGAGCACGAAGAAGTAGTTCAAAAAATATTTAAAAAGTTATATGATCAAGGAGATATTTATAAGGGAGAATATAAAGGACTATATTGTACTCCATGTGAATCATTTTGGACTGAAACTCAACTTGATGAAAATGGTAAATGTCCCGATTGTCATAGAGAAGTTCATGAAGTAAAAGAGGAAGCATATTTCTTTAAACTTTCTAAATATCAAGCTTGGCTCGAAGAGTTTTTAGATAGTCATCCAGATTTTATTGAACCAACATCGCGAAAAAATGAAATGATTAATAACTTTATTAAACCAGGTCTTTCAGATTTATGTGTATCAAGAACTTCATTTAAATGGGGTGTTCCAGTTTCATTTGATGAAAAACATGTTGTATATGTTTGGATTGATGCATTATCAAATTATATTTCCGCTTTGGGTTATTTAACTGATGATGATACTTTATTTAAAAAATATTGGCCAGCTGATTTACATATTGTTGGTAAGGAAATAGTAAGATTTCACACTATTATTTGGCCAATTATGTTAAAAGCATTAGATTTACCTTTACCTAAAAAGGTATTTGGCCATGGATGGCTTGTAATTGATGGTGGAAAAATATCAAAAAGTTTAGGTAATTATAAAGATCCTAGAGAATATATTAATGCCTATGGTGTTGATGCTGTAAGATATTATGCTCTTCGTGAAGTACCATTTGGAAGTGATGGTAATTTTTCCGAGGAAGCACTTGTAACAAGAACTAATTCAGATTTGGCAAATATATTGGGAAACCTTGTTAATAGAACTATTGGAATGGTTAATAAATATTTTGATGGTAAAGTTACTAATACTAAAATTTATGAAGATATAGATAAAGATTTAATAGACTATGCTACATCTTTAAAAGAAAATGTTACAACCTTAGTAGATAATTTAGAACTTTCAAATGCTATAGATAAAATATTTGATTTATTTAGAAAATGTAATAAATATATTGACGATGTTACTCCTTGGATACTTGCAAAAGATGAAAGTAAAACTGAAAGACTTGAATGCATTCTTTATAATTTATTGGAATGTATAAGAATTGGTACTGTTTTATTACAAGCATTTTTACCTACAACTGCAGAGAAGATATTTAAACAAATTAATACTAAAGAAACTTCATTTGATACCATTGAAAAATTTGGTAATTATGAAAGTCCAAATACTGTTAATACACCTGAAGTATTATTTGCAAGGATTGAAAAATAATGTTTGTAGATACTCATTGTCATTTATATAAAGAGTATTATGACGATATCGAAAAGATTATTCAAAACTCTAAAAATAAAGGTATTAATATATGTATAAATGCTGGTTGTGATAAAAGTACTAATGAAGAAGTTTTAAGTATTAAAAATGACAGTATTTATGCTGTTATAGGTTATCATCCAGAATTTGCAAATGATATCACTGAAGAAGATATTTCTTTGTTAGAAAAAAAACTTAATAATTCAAATGTTATTGGTATTGGTGAAATAGGGTTAGATTATCATTATGATGGTTTTAATAAAGAAAAACAAATTACTGTATTTGAAAAACAATTATCACTTGCAGAAAAATATAATTTACCTGTCGTAGTTCATAGTAGGGATGCTGGTTATGATACTATTAATATTTTAAAAAAGTATAAAGTTACGGGAGTAATTCATTCATTTTCCGGTAGTTTAGAGATGGCCAAAGAATATATAAAATTAGGCTTTTATCTAGGCGTTAATGGAGTAATTACTTTTAAAAATTGTAAATTAATTGACGTATATAAAAAAATTGGTATTCAAAATATTTTATTTGAAACTGATAGTCCTTATTTATCACCGGTTCCTTTTAGGGGGAAGATAAACTTTCCTGGTAATATAAAATATATTGTCCAGTTTGTATCAGAAAGTCTTAATATTTCAATAGATGAATTAGAAAAAATAACTAATTCTAACGTAAAAAAATTATTTAATATAAGTATATGATTTGAAATGATTATATACTTTTTCTTTATTTTGAAAGGTTTATATGCTATAATACTTTGTATAAGAGGATAGTATGAAGAAAGTAATAAAAGTTATTCAATTATTAATATTAGTTTTTATAGTATTTATGACTTTTACAAATAGTCCTATTTATGAAGCTAGAGTTCATAATAATAATCCGAATAGAACTATTGATGAAGTTGCTATGGCATTAAAAATAAATGAATTTGATTATGATGCTTTATATAGTGCAAAAGATACTTTTAATGGACAAATTACAGGTTATATTTTTAACTGTCCTTTATGTGGAGGAACCTTAGCTTGTATGAGTAGTTATAATATAAAAGATGGAACTACTACTTATCCTGATAGTCAGTATGGTATTGTAAATATAGTTGCTTCGAGTGCAAATTTACCTTGTGGATCAATTGTTAAGTTTGATGCTCCAAGAATATCAAGTGAACCAATAATTGCAATTGTTCTTGATAGAGGTGTCCCAGGTAATGATTTAGATTTACTTTCTCCGAGTTATGATTATGCTATTGGTACTATTGGAAGATTTAATGCAAGCTATGATGTTTTAAGAAGTGGTTGGAATAATGAAAGCTAAAAAAAATTATGGTCAAAACTTTTTAAAAAATGAAGAAATAATTAAGAATATAACTGATTTAGTAAATCCAAATGAAAATGATTTAATTATTGAAATTGGACCTGGAAGAGGTGCTCTTACTAAATATTTAACACAAAAGGCATGTGATTTAGTGTGTATTGAAATAGATACAGATTTAAAAGTTTATTTAGATAAATATCAAAGTAAAAAGTGTAAAATTATTTACGAAGATATTTTAAATGTAGATTTAAATGAAATTACTAAAGTATATCAAAATGTTTTTGTAGTGGGTAATTTACCTTACTATATAACAAGTCCAATTTTAGAATATTTAATTAATAGTATTAAAGCTCAAAAAATGGTTTTTATGGTTCAAAAAGAAGTCGCTGATAGATATAGTGCCAAAGTTAATACTAAGGATTATGGTTATTTTACTTTATTTTTAAATTTTTATTATGAAGTAAATAAAGAAATATTTGTTGGTAAAAATAATTTTGATCCAATACCAAAGGTAGATAGTGAAGTTATTTCTTTATCTTTAAAAGACAAAGTGCCTGATATTAATCCAGAAAAATACTTTGCTTTTCTTAAAGAAAGTTTTTCTCATAAAAGAAAAACCTTGAAAAATAATATTGTTTCTTATGATTATGAAAAGATAATGAATGTATTAAATAAATATGGATTAACTGAGAGTGTTCGTGCTGAACAAATTAGTGAAGATATATTTATTGAGATTTTTAAAAGTTTAGAGTGCTAAAGGCACTTTTTCTTGTTATTTAATTATTTATATTATATAATACAAATTGCTTGAAAGGGGATTTTTATGAGAAAAACTGTTTTAGTAACTGGTTCATCAAAAGGAATAGGAGCTTCAATTATAAAAAAATTTGCGATGAATAATTTTGATGTAATAATTAATTATCTAAATAGTGAAAATGAAGCATTATCCTTAAAAAAAGAAATTATTACAAAATATAATGTTAAATGTGAAACTATTAAGTGTGATATTTCTAAAGAAACAGATGTTATTAATATGACTGGTTTTATTAAAGATAAATTTGGTAAAATAGATGTTTTAGTTAATAACGCAGGTATTTGTAACGATATGATTTTAGATTTTAAAACTTATGATGATTTTAAAAAGGTTATTGATGTTAATTTAAATGGTACATTTCTAGTTACAAAATATATATCAAAATTAATGAAAAGTGGGAGTATAGTTAACATTTCTTCGACTAATGGAATTGATACATATTACCCAGAAAGTATTGATTATGATGCTTCGAAGGCTGGTGTAATTTCTCTTACTCATAATTTTGCAAAAACTTTTGCTCCAAAAATTAGGGTAAATGCTATATGTCCTGGCTGGGTTGAAACAGATCAAACTAAAGAATTATCTACAAAACAGATAAAAGGCATTAAGAAGGGTATTTTACTTAAAAGATTTGCTAAACCTGAAGAAATAGCAAATGTTGTTTTTTTTGTAGCAAATGAAAGCTATATAAATAACGCAGTTATAAGAGTTGATGGAGGAAGTATATGTTAGATATTGAAAAAGATATAAAAGAGTATTTAGATAAAGTTGATGATACTACTTATTTTAACTCTCAAAAGGTTCTTAATGCTTTTATTAAAGAAGAAGTATCGGAAAATGATTTTAATATAACCACTGGTTATGGTTATGCAGATAATGGTAGAGACAAAATCGAAAGAATATATGCAGATATTTTTAAATGTGAGGATGCTTTAGTTAGAAATCAGTTTATATCTGGTTCTCACGCTTTAACTGTTTGTTTATTTGCTTTACTTAGACCAAATGATATTCTTTTATCTATTTCAGGAAAACCATATGATACACTTGATGAAGTGATCGGAATAAAGGAAAATCAAAGTTCTTTAAAAGCCTTTAACATAGATTATGTGCAAATTGATTTAATTAATGATGACTTTGATTACGAAACTATTAAATCAAAATTAAAAAATAAGTTTTATAAGGTAATTGAAATTCAAAGGTCAAAAGGTTATTCACAAAGAAAAAGTTTAAGTATTGAAAAACTTGAAAAAGTAATAAAATTAATTAAAGAGTTATCTCCAAAAAGTATTGTTATGGTTGATAACTGTTATTGCGAACTTGTTAGTACAAAAGAGCCTACAGAGGTTGGTGCAGATATTGTTGTTGGTTCATTAATTAAAAACTTAGGTGGAGGAATAGCAAGTAATGGTGCTTATATTGTTGGAAGAAAAGATCTTTGCACTCTAGCTGGTGAAAGACTTAATCTTCCTGGCGAAGGTAAAGATGTTGGCCCTTCTTTAGGCGCAAATAAAGATATTTTAAAAGGTTTATATTTTGCTCCTTCTGTAGTCGGTTCTGCTTTAAAAACTGCAATACTTACTAGTTATCTTCTTGAAAAGAAAGGTTATGATGTAGAACCAAAGTACTATGATGATAGAGTAGATATTGTTCAGTGTATTACATTTCATAATGAAAATGATATGGTAAAATACGTTCAAAGTATTCAATCAATGTGTGCAATTGATTCGAATGTTTTCCCTGAAAAATCAGATATTCCTGGTTATTCTAATAAAATAATTATGGCAAGTGGTTCATTTACACAAGGTTCATCAATTGAACTTTCTTGTGATGGTCCAATAAAACCTCCATTTACAGTTTATCAACAAGGATCACTTACTTATGAATATGGAAAAATAGCAATTATTAATGCAATTTCAAAATTGGATTAATAATTTTTTTTATTTTGAATAAACTTTAATGGTGATATTTTGAATATAGAAAAAGGAGATTTTGTAACAAGAAAAAGTCATAATAATGATATTATTTTTAAAGTTATATCAATAAGCGAGGATACAGTATATTTAAAAGGAGTTTATGATAGACTTTATGCTGATAGTGATATTTTTGATTTAGTAAAAACAGAGGAAAAAACAGATGATTTTTTTATAGAATTGGACATTAATAATGATAGAACAAGTTATTTTTATTTGCCGGGTAAAATATTACATATTGATGGAGACAATGAATATTTAGAAAAATGTTTAAAGTTTTATAAAACAAATAAAATTTATGCCGTAGGTAAAAAAATAAATGAAAATGATATAGCAAAACAAATTCCACTTCTTTTAAAAGAAATTAAACCAGATATTTTAGTAATAACTGGACATGATGCGTATTATGCTAAAAAAGGAAATAAAAATGATATAAATAATTATAAAAACTCAAAAAATTTTGTAAAAGCTATTAAACAAGCACGAAATTATGAAAAAAGTCATGAAAGATTAGTTATTATAGCCGGTGCTTGTCAAAGTGATTATGAAGATTTAATTAAAGCAGGTGCTAACTTTGCTTCGAGTCCTAAAAGAGTTAATATTCATGCTTTAGATCCTGCTATAATTGCTTCGACTATTGCACTTACTAAAACTAATACTCAAATTAATGTACCAGAATTATTGGAAAAAACCAAATATGGTTCAAATGGAATGGGAGGAATTATCACAAATGGTTTAATGTATGTGGGGTATCCAAGATGAATTTAGATATAATAAAGGAAAAAATTTCTTCATCCATTGGCAAAAATGTTAAAATAACGGTTTATGGTCTTCGTAATAAAATTAATTTTTATGAAGGCACAATTTATAAAACTTATCCAAATATTTTTACAATACTTATTAATAATGAGGAGAAGAGTTTTGCATATCGAGATATTGCTACAAAAGACATAAAAATTACATATTTTTAATAAATTTCTCTTGCTATTTATGTTTTAATAAGGTACAATTAAACTGTGAATAAATAATAAAGGAGTGGTGAGTAAATGGAAATTACATCAGTAAAAGTTCACAAAACTGAAAGAGAAGGATCTAGAATGAAAGGATATGCAACAGTAACACTTGATGATTGCTTTGTTGTAAGAAATATCCGTATTATTGAAGGCGATGAAAAATTATTTATTGCTATGCCTAGTAAAAAGGTAAATGACGAGCGTTATGAAGATATCTGTCATCCAATTAATGCAGAAACAAGAAAAATGTTCGAAGATAAAATTTTAGAAGAATATAATAATCCTTCATCTAGTGAAGAATAACTAAGAAAAGAGCTTCGGCTCTTTTTAATTTGTAAAAATCATATTTGCCTATTTAATTCATATAATTAATTGGTGATGATATGAATGATAAAATAGTAAATAATAATCATGAAGTAAAAATGATTGATAGATGTATTTTAAATATAACGGGCATAAAAAAGATCATAAATTTTGATAATAAGGAATTTATCATTGAAAGTGTTATGGGACCTATTCATATTAAAGGCGAAAATATGGAATTATTAAATCTTGATACTACAAATGGAGTAATTAAAATTAAAGGAAAAGTAAATAGTTATGTATATTTAGAAAAAACTAATAAAAAAGAGGAAAGTATTATAGCAAGGCTATTTAAATGAGCCCATTAAGTATTATTTTGGTTTTATTAATTAGTTTGGTTTATGGAGTTATCTTTTTAATTTTGTCACTTTTAAATTATAAATTATTTGAAAAATTTTCTATTATTTTTCAATTTTTAATAACACTTTTATTTTCATTTGATTTTGGGATGATATATTTACTTATAATATATAAAATTAATTATGGATGTTTTCATATATATTATTTAATTCCAATAATTTTAGGTTTTTATATTGCTTATAAGTTTAAGAATAGTGCTGTAAACTTTTGTAAATATTTTAAAAATAAAAGGAAAAAGTATTGACATATTTACAAAATTAAACTATATATAAAATAGGGAAGGTAATATGAAGACTAAAAAGGAGAAAAAAAGATTATTTTTTATTAGTTTTATCATAATAATTTTGATAGTATTTTTAGGTGTGTCAACATATAAAGATTTTGTGACTATAGTCAACAATAAAAGAGAAACAAAAAAACTAAATACTCAGTACGAGAAGTTATTAGATGAAAAAAAATCCTTAACTTCAGAGGTTACTAAAATGAATGATCCTGAATATTTAGCAAGATATGCCAAAGAAAAGTTTTTATATTCAAAAGATGATGAAGTAATTATTCGTATGGGTGAATAATTATTTTTTTATTATATCATCAATTATTCCGTATTCCTTTGCTTCTTTCGACGACATATAATAGTCTTTACCAGTATCTTTTTCAATTTGTTTAATAGTTTTTTTGGTATTTTTAGCCATTATTTTATTTATTTTTTCTTTAATTTTGTTTATTCTCTCACTTTGAAGTTTTATATTTCTAGCACTTCCTTCGAAACCACCGAGTACTTCATGAATCATAATTTCAGTATTTTCTAATGCATACCTTTTGTCACCACTTGAAAGTAAAAATGCACCCATACTTGCACATAAGCCCATTCCTATAGTAATAACATTACTATTTATAAATTTTATTGTGTCATATATTGCAAGGCCAGATGTAACAGCCCCTCCGGGTGAATTAATATATAAATAGATGTCTTTTTTATCTTCTTTATCTAAATAAAGAAGTTCTCCGATTACAGTATTTGCTAAAGTATCATTTATTTCTCCACTTAAAAAGATTATTCTATAAGTTAATAATAAAGAATATAAGTCATAAGTCATTGAATGATTATCGTTTTGTTTTAAAATCATTGGAATATTCATTTGATCACCTAATTATATAATAATTAAAAAGTTATGAATTTATTCATAAAATTTATAGATTTATAATAAAAAATATAGTATTATTAAAATAGAAGGGATGATAATGTGAGTGATATTAGTATAACATTTAACGATGGAAGACAAGTTTTAGTGCCATATAATTCATCATATTATGATTTAAGTGTAAAAGAAAGTAACTCTAATAATATTATTGGTGTTTTAATTGGTGGTAAAGTTTTATCTTTAGATGAAAAAATAACTAAAAATACAGTTATAAAATTTATTGATATTACAAATCCTTATGGAAATAGAATGTATGTAGCAGGGCTTAAAATGATATTTGAACTTGCTACAAAAAAATGTTTTCCAAATATTAAGGTAAAATATTCTTACAATGTACCTAATGGAATTATTGCTAATTTAGAATGTGAAAATAATCTTACTGACAAAGATATAGATTTAATTAAGAATAAAGTTGAACAGATAGTTAAAAGTAACTTACATTTTGAAAAGTTAATAATAAAAAATAGTGATGCTATCAATTATTATGATGATATAGGAAATAAAGTTAAAGCTGATAATGTTAGAAATATCATTGATCCAACGGTTATTTTATATGAATTAGATGATTTAGTAAATTATTATTATTCAGAAATGCCTTACAGTACGGGAACACTTAATAAGTATGAAATAAAATATTTAGGTAATAATATGGTGGTAATTGTGGTTCCAAGTGAAAACTCTGATGGAAAATTACCAAATTATGTCAATTATGACGGAATAATAAAAGCTTATATAAACGGACAAAAATGGCTTGATATAATGAAAGTTCCCTTTATTAAAGATGTTAATAAAGAAGTATGTAATGGTAACATTGAAAACTTTGTTAAATCTTGTGAATTAAACTTTAATATTGAAATAAATGAAACTGCTAAAAAGGTTTCTCAAAATAAGGAAGTTAAATGTGTTATGATTTCTGGCCCATCATCAAGTGGAAAAACAACAATTACTAAAAGACTTGGTTCGTACTTTAAAATATATGGTTTAGATCCAATTGTTATTTCTTTAGATGATTATTATAAAGAAAGAGTTGATAGTCCAAAAGATGCTAATGGTGAGTATGATTTTGAATGTTTGGAATGTACAGATTTAGAATATTTACAAAAAGATGTTACAAAAATTCTTAATGGTGAAGAGGTTACATTACCAAGATTTAATTTTGTAACAGGATGCAAAGAATTAAGTTCTAAAAAAGTAAGGTTAAAAGATAATAGTATACTTCTTTTTGAAGGTTTACACGCTATTAATAAAGACATGCTATCATTTATTCCTGATAAAATGAAATATAAAATATATGTTAGCCCATTTATTCCACTTAGTATAGATGAACATAACTATATATCCAATAATGATTTAAGACTTCTTCGTAGAATAGTTAGAGATTTTAGAACAAGAGGTTATGATGTGCCAACCACTATAAAAAATGTTAAAAAGGTTACTATAGGCGAAGATAAATATATTATACCTTTGATACCTGAGGCTGACAAAATAATAAATACTTCATTATCTTATGAAGTAGGTATATTGAAAGTTTTTGTGGAACCTCTTCTTTATTCGGTTCCAAGTACTTCACAATATTATGATGAAGCACGAAGATTACTTAGATTTTTAAATGGTTTTTTCACAATAAGCGGAGAATATGTTCCAAAAGATTCAATTTTAAGAGAGTTTATAGGAGGTAGTGAATATGATTAAAGTTGCAATTAATGGTTTTGGTAGAATAGGAAGAATAGCATTTAGACAAATGATTACTGATGCTAGTTTTGATATTGTTGCCATAAATAATTTAGATATGAGTGCCGAAGAAGCTGCTTATTTAATAAAATATGATAGTGTTCACGGGGCATTCCACGAAAATGAAATATCTTATAAAGATGATAGCATTGTTATATCTAATGTTAAATTTATAAAAATGTTTAATGAGAAGGATCCGGCATTGTTACCTTGGAAAGATTTAGGAGTAGATCTTGTTTTAGAGTGTACAGGAGCATTTACTTCCACTGAAAAAGCGAGCTTACATTTAAATGCAGGTGCAAAAAAGGTATTAATATCTGCACCAGGAAAAGATGAAATGATTACTATAGTTAATGGGGTTAATGATGATAATCTTACTGGCAGCGAAACAATAGTAAGCGCCTCAAGTTGTACAACAAATTGTTTAGCACCACTTTTAAAAATAATCGAAGATAATTTTGGTATAGAAAAAGGATTTATGAGTACTGTACATGCATATACCGCTGATCAAAACTCAATGGATAATATGCATAAAAAAGGTATTAATTCTCGAAGAGGCAGAGCAAGTGCTCATAACATAGTTCCTACTTCTACTGGAGCAGCAAAATCAATTGGTCTTGTTATACCTAGTTTAAAAGGTAAATTAGACGGTATTGCTTATCGAGTTCCTACTATTGATGGTTCAATGATTGATGTAACTTTAGAATTAAAAGTTCCAGTTACAAAAGAGTTAATAAATGAAACAATTAAGAATAATCAAAATGATGCTATAAAATATACTGAAGATCCAATTGTATCAAGTGATGTAATTGGTAAAAAAAGAGGATGTACTTTTGATTCGTTATTAACAAATGTAATTGAAGTTGACGGAAAACAGTTGGTTAAATTAGTTGGTTGGTATGATAATGAATATGGTTATACATATCAAATGCTTTGCACTGCAAAAAAAATGTTTAAATAAAAGTAGGTTATTTTATGAAATTTATAGATGAAGAAAAAATAGAAAATAAGAAAGTAATATTAAGATGTGACTTTAATGTCCCAATAGAAAATGGAAAAGTATTAGATGATACAAAGGTTGTAAAAAGTTTAAAAACAATTAATTATTTACTTGATAATAACTGCTCATTAATATTACTTAGTCATTTAGGTAGGGTAAAAAGTAAAAAAGACAAAATTGAAAAATCTTTATTACCAGTAAAAGATGTATTATCTAAACTATTAAATATGGAAATAAAATTTGTTAGCAGCCCTGTTGGAATGGACGTTATTAATGTATGTAAAGAGTTAAAGCCCAAAGAAATAGTACTATTAGAAAACACTCGTTTTTGTGATTACCCAGAAAAATTAGAAAGTCATAACGATTTAAATTTAGCAAAGTATTGGTCTGTTTTAGGAGATGTCTTTGTAGTTGATGCCTTTGCATCATTACATAGAGTTCACGCTTCAGTGGCAGGAATTTCTAACTATTTACCAACGTATTATGGTTTTTTAGTAAAAGAGGAAATATCAAACTTAAATCCACTTATTGATAATATTCAAAGACCATACACTGTATTTATGGGTGGAGCAAAAGTTGATGATAAACTTCAGTATATTAAGGGCTTACTAGACAAATGTGATTATCTTTTAGTTGGCGGTGGAATCGCAAATTCATTTTTGTATGCTTGTGGATTTGATGTAATGGAAAGTTTATGTACGAGTGATGAGATAACTTTATCTGAAATAAAGAATTTAATGAAAGAATATCGCGATAAAATTGTTCTTCCTATTGACTTTGTTATTGAAGAAGACAAAATATTAGATCTTAATACTAAATCAATAAAAAAATATATTTCATATTTTGAAAAAAGTAAAACAATATTTATAAATGGAACAGTAGGTCTTTTTGAGGATAAAAGATATATTGCAGGAACATTTAACTTATTTAATAGTTTAAAAAATATTAATGCATATAAAATAGCCGGCGGTGGTGATACACTAAATGCAATTAACACTTTCAAACTTGACAAGAATTTTACTTACCTTTCAAGTGGTGGCGGAGCAAGTCTAGAATATATTAGTTCTGACCATCTTGAGGCAATTGATTATTTAGAAAATATAGAAAAAGAGTGATTTTCGACAAAATTTGACACTAATGGACGTAAAGTGTCAAATTTTTACATAAATTGCTATTGTGTTTTAACAAATTATGGTGTATTATGTATCTTGTGTGAGGGATTTATTGGAAAGAGGAAAAGATGAATAAACCCATAAAAATTATAATTATTGATGATAACACTGTTGCTGTTGAATCAATAAGAAAGCATTTCGCTTATAGTGAAGAAATTAAAGTATTAGCAACATTTAATAATGGCGAGGAAGCTTTACAGTATTTAATTAACCATCCTTGTGAAATTGACATAGCAGTATTAGAATTATTGCTACCTCGATTAGACGGCGTATCACTTCTTGATGAAATTAAAAATAGAAATTTAAAGATTAAATCTATAGTTACATCAAGTTATAAGGATAATCATGTAATAGCTAATAGTGAAAATTATAATCTATATTGTTACTTACTAAAACCATATAGTATGTTATCTCTAGAAAAAAGAATTAAAGATGCTATGGTAAGAAAATATGATAACCCATTTGGTGGAAATAATATAGATTTGGATATAAGCCGTTTGCTTCATAATTTAGGTATCCCATCACATTTAAAAGGATATAAATATATTAGAGAATGTGTACTTATATCTTGTAAAACTAATAAATGTTTACATGTTACAAAGGATTTGTATCCTGAAGTTTCTGTTACTTATAGTAGTACACCATCAAGAGTAGAAAGAGCAATTAGACATGCAATAGAAATAAGTTGGTCAAGGGGTGATATAAAACTCATGGATGAACTATTTGGATTTAGTGTAAGTGTTGAAAGGTCAAAACCAACAAATTCAGAGTTTATATCAACTATTGCGGAGCGAATAAAACTAGATTGTAAGATTAATTAAAAGGTACTTGAATATGTATCTTTTTGTTTTTACTTGCTAATATTCTTATGTTGTTATATAATTAGTTTGGGTGGTAAATATGAAAAAAAACGAAAAAAAACTTTATAAATCTAATAAAAATGTTTCTGATGCTGACTATGATATAAAAAAATTTTTAATAATTTTAACAATTCTTATTGTTGTAGTAGTGGGTTTATATTTTCTATCAAATGCAATTGTTAATAAAAGGGATAATAAAGAAAGTAATGTAAATACTAATATAACAATATCTTATGATACATTAAACGTTGGCATGATATTTAATAGACCATATGATGAATATTATGTTATTGCATATGATTCTACAATTGATGATGCAATGGTCTATTCAACTCTAATTACAAATTATACAAAAAAAGAAAACTCAATAAAAATTTACTATTGTGATTTAAATAAAATTGTTAATAAGGATTATAAATCTAAAGATGGAAAGAGTAATCCTAATGCTTCCTCTGTTCAAGAACTTTCTTTTAACGAAGTAACACTCCTAAAAATAAGAAATAAAAAAGTAGTAAATTATATTGATAATATAGACCAAATTAAAAGTACTTTGAAATAATATTAAATTTATCTCAAAGTCTTTTTTTTTGGACTAATAAATGATATCATTATTATGATAGGAGAGTAAATGAAAAAGGAATATAGTTTATGTGGAGTAATAATAATTATTGTAACTACTGCTGTAATATCTGCGTTATCCACAGGGATTTTAATTATGCGTAATTATTCTACTGATGATGGTCAATCCTATTCTGAAATAATTAAAGATGAAAATATACAGGAGTTTATTGATGTATATTCTAAATTAACAACTAATTATTATGAAAATATAAATAAAAAGGAGATTATTGATAGTGCAATAAGCGGTATGACATCATATCTAGGAGATCAATATACAGGACTTCTTGACGAAGATAAATCTTCATCACTATATGATAGTTTAAATGCAAAGTATGATGGAATTGGTATAACTATTAAGGATTCTTATATCGAAAATGTTCTTTATAATTCCTCTGCTGCAAAAGCAGGATTAAAAATGAATGATAAAATTATATCAATAAATAATATAAATATCGAAAACAAAACTTCAGATGAAATTAAAAATATTATTAATGAAAATAAAAGTAATAAAATAGATTTAAGAGTAATAAGAAATAATGAAATTTTAGATTTTAATAATTTAAAAATAACTTCGATTGATTATCCTAATTTACGATATTCTTTTGTTGAAAATAACGATATAGGATATATTAAAATTGATTTATTTTCGACCAATATTAATAAACAATTAGAAAATGCATTATTTCAGTTGAATAAGTATTCTGGATTGATAATTGATTTAAGAAATAATTCTGGCGGGTATCTTGAAGAAGCATATCAAACAGCAGAAATATTTTTACCAAAAGGGAGTGTTATATATTCTCTATTACAAAAGGGCAATAGGAAACAGGAATTTAAAGATAAAACAAATGATAAACAAAATGTTCCTATCGTAGTGTTAGTTAATGGTAATACTGCTTCTGCTGCAGAAATATTAGCGGCAGCATTAAAAGATAGTTATGGTGCAGTACTTGTTGGTTCACAAACTTATGGAAAAGGCAAAGTGCAACATACTTATTCATTATCATCTGGAGAAATGGTTAAATATACAGCATCATTATGGTATAGACCAAATGGAACAAATATTGACGGTACAGGTATTATTCCAGATTATCAAGTTGAAAATGATTTTGAAACTAATGAAGCAAACGAAACAATTATAATTGATAATCAATATAAAAAGGCAATAGATATTATAATAAATAATTAATAGTTGGGTAGCAAATAAATTTGACTACCTTTTTTAATTATAATATAATGCTTATGGAGGAAATAAATGAAAGTTGGGGATAAATTAACAATTCATTGTTACAAACATAATGGTAAAATTGACAGAATTAGTGGTGAAGCTATTGTGTTAGACGAAACTGATGAATATTTAGTATGCGCGAATAACAAAGTAAAGTTGATTGAAAATGATGGAAGAAGTCATCGAACGAAAGAAATCGCAATTTTATTTTTTTATAAAAAAGAATGGTATAATATATTGGCTCAATTAAAAAAATATGGATTATTTTATTATTGTAATATTGCATCACCATATATAATTGATGGTAATATTATAAAATATATAGATTATGATTTAGATTTAAGAATTTTCCCAGATGGTACCTTTAAAGTTCTTGATAAAAACGAATATAGATATCATAAAATTACTATGAGATATTCCGAAGAAATAGATATAATTGTTCAAGATAGCCTAAATAAATTAATTGAGAATAAAAGCATAAACGCTTTCCCATTTAAAAAAGAGGTTATAGAACACTATTATAAAATTTATAAAGATATTACCGATAATAACTCTTAATAACCCGTAATAAAAGATTAATATGTAAATTTCTTGTAAAAATATCATAAAATATTATTTTTTTTAAAAAAAGTGCAAAAAAGCGTTGACAATGAAAAAAT
>FR899408.1 GCA_000437315.1 Mycoplasma sp. CAG:472 | reverse complement strand
ATGGCAGTATAAGAATGATATATACAGGAACAACAGATCCAAAAAATGAATCATCAGTAACAGAAAGTAATGGAGTATATATGACTGGAACAGGTACGCAAATAAGTGAAGTTGCCTTTAATAGTAGTTATAATAGAGCGGAATATGTAGGGTATATGTATACATCAAGACAGCAACATGGAAATAGTAAATCAAGTACTATAAAAACAACAATAGATAATTGGTATAAAACAACTACATTAGAAACAGATAGTGCAACAAAAAATTTAGTAGCAGACCAAATATTTTGTAATGATAGAAGTCCATCATCAACTCAAACAGCAGCATGGACATCAACTGGAGCAGAATATTACTATGGAGCAAATGGAAGATTAACACAAACTACAAAAAATCCAATATTAACATGTCCAACAGCAAGTGATAAATTTACAGTAAATACAAGTAATGGAAATGGTGCATTAACATATCCAGTAGGACTTATAACAGCGGATGAAATAGCAATG
>FR899407.1 GCA_000437315.1 Mycoplasma sp. CAG:472 | reverse complement strand
AAAACGCGCCGTCCAGATTATGATAGAAATCATTATGTGGTTATACCATATTTTGAAATCTATTGTAGCCAGATAGCGCTATCCACGTAAATTGGGTAACGCAAACTTCCTGTGCGTTCACCTATTTATAATATATCATTTATTTATATATTTATGCAAGTAGTTTTACTTGTATTTTTTAATTACTAATTAACTTATATGGATTAGAACTTGTACCATCACCCTCGACTAATGCTGTTTTAATAATTGTAATAACTGGTCTAACGCTTCTTAAAAAAGAACCAGATACATCAGATAAAACCTTACCATTTTTCGAAAGTGCAAATGGATAATAAATACCATTTACAAGTTTAGAACTACTCATTAAAAATGAATCTGTTTCTATACTTTCATTATATAAGTAATAAGAAGTATTATCTTCATTTGGAGATGCTCCTGCAAAAAGAACTTCATCAACAGTTAATAATGCCACTTTACTTGTTACTTTATCGCTTAAACATATAAATGATGGAATATAATCTTCGACTACTCTTGTATATGCATAAAAAGTATTATCATTTAATAAAACATCATTACAATATTTTTGAGTTGCTAGAAATGATGTATAATCACCTAAATTAATTGTAATCCAAGAATCTAAATATGCTCTAATAACTGAGTCTTTATAACTATACTTTTCATTTGAATCAACATATTTTTTTAGTTCTCCAGTATCATTTGCTAAAGCAAGTCTTACACTACCATCACCATTTATTCTAACAATTTTAAAATTTAAATTATTTATACTAACATTATTATTTTGTACATTACCCCTAAAATAATAAGCTATTCCATAATCATCTACAGTTTTAATTAATCCTTCATTTTCTGTGGCAATATCTTTACCAACTATAGTCTTACTTTCACTTTTAATTTCATTATTTTTAAGTATAGTTTCTGCAAAAGTATTATTATTAAGAGCCTCTTGTTCACAATCAAGTTCAACACTAGCTACATTATCCAAAGTATTTTTAAATGTCAATTCATAATCGTGTATTTCACCTTTTTTAATTAATATATAACTTGATATTATCTCATTATGTTTAGGTAATTCATCGCTGACATTAATAAGAGCATTATCTGTTAATGTATAAGTAACACCACTAGCATTTTTAGGATTAATAAATTCAATATAATAATATATATCTTCATTTCCATTATTAATTACAGTAATTTTAGTTTTAAATTCTTTATCAATATTAATCTTTTTACCATTATGAAAATTAATTGATAAATCTCCAGTTATTTTTATATCTCCATCACTTGAACGCATTTTTTTATAAACAAAATAAAATGCAAATAATACAATCGCTATTATTAAAAGCATCATTATAAATCCAAGTGCACTTTTAAATCTTGCTCTCATTTACTTCATCCTTACTAAATAAAGTATATCATTTAATTAAAAAAAACAAAAGACAATTTATTAAAAAATCTTTTGTTTTATCTTACTTTTGGTTTAACTATTTCAAGAACCTTAATAAGTTCATAGTTTCCATTAACAATATTAGGTAAAGTATCAAATTTATCAATTCTATTTAAATAACCTACTTTATGAGACCAAGAGCCATCACTATTTTGTCTTAAAAAATGAAAATCATTAAATGATAAATAGAATGCTATTTTATAACCTCCATGTTCATTAGGTAAATCAGAACTTATTTCATATGAATCTATATTAAGTTCTTCGAAATCTTTTGCAAGACCATATAAATATTTTTCTTTTGTTCCATTATAAACTAAATTTCTACTTAAATAACCGACATTTAAACCTAACTGTAAAATTACATTAGATATTCCTTCGGGATTAAAAATATCAAGAGCATATGAATAGCAGTTACCATTTATATATTTTTTTACATCATCATTAAAACTAGGATTATTTGAGCTAACTAGTATAAGTAATTTAATATATTCTTTATAAAGTTCAAAATACTTTGGACTATCCATAGGTATTTTTGATATTTCATGATAAAGTCCATATATTTTATCATATACTTCTTTCATAGTTCCCCCCTAATTACAAAAAATTGTACCATATTTTCATTAAAAACTCAAATTTTTACTATAAAAAGTCAATTTATCGACCACTTTTAGGGTATAAAGTATCAAAATTAGTCGATAACTACTATTATTTAATAAAAAAATCTAGGTTTCCCTAGACTTAATTATTTTTTACTTTTACTAAATAAACCTTTTTTAGTTTCTTTTTTAGGTTTTTCTTCAGAAGTACTTTCTGATTTAGGAAGAGCTTCTTTTCTTGATAGATTTAATCTTCCTTTGTTATCATATCCAAGTGATTTAACAATTATTTCATCACCTACTGAAACTACATCAGATGGTTTTTCGACTCTTTTTGTATCAAGTTGAGAAACATGTACTAATCCTTCACAACCTGGCCATAGTTCTACAAAAGCACCAAAATCTTCCACTTTAACTACTTTAGCATTATAGATTTTACCAGTTTCAACCTCTTTAGTAATATCTTCAATCATCTTTTTAGTTTTTTCGATAACTTCTTTATCCATATGATAAATAATTACTTTTCCATCATCATCAATATCCACTTTTACAGCATCTTTGTCATTAACACTTTTTACATTTGATGATTCTAAAATAATTTTAGTAATCATTTCTCCACCCTTACCAATTACATCTTTAATCTTATCAGGGTTAATCATAAAGCTTTCAACTTTTGGAGCATATTTAGAAAGTTCTTTTCTTGGGCTTTCAATAGCAGTTGCCATAACATCAAGAATTTTCATTCTAGCTTTTTTAGCTTCCTCAAGGGCCTCTTTTAAGATTGCTTTAGTAACGCCTTTAATCTTAATATCCATTTGAAGCGCTGTAATACCTTCTTTTGTACCTGCTACTTTAAAGTCCATATCTCCCATATGATCCTCAAGGCCTTGAATATCAGTAAGTATTGTATATTTTTTACCATTAGATATAAGTCCCATTGCAATACCCGCTACTGGAGCTTTAATTGGAACTCCTGCTGCCATTAATGATAAACATCCGGCACATATTGTAGCTTGTGATGATGAACCATTACTTTCAAGAACTTCAGAAACAACTCTAACAGTATATGGGAATTCTTCTTCAGAAGGAATAACTTGAGCAAGTGCTCTTTCTCCTAAAGCACCATGTCCTATTTCTCTTCTTCCTGGAGAACCGTATCTTCCTATTTCACCAACACAGAAGTTAGGGAAATTATAATGAAGCATAAATCTTTTTGTATCTTCAATACCAAGTCCATCAAGAATTTGATGATCTGAAAGTGGTCCAAGTGTAGTTGTAGCAAGAACTTGAGTTTCTCCTCTTTGGAATAGTCCTGAACCATGTGTACGAGGTAGAAGGTCAATTTCAGCCTCAAGAGGTCTAATTTCATCCATCTTTCTACCATCTGGTCTAATATGTTTTTCAATAATTAATCTTCTTACTTCATTACCTTCAATTAAACCAACTACTTTAGCTACATCTTTCATCTTGCTAGCAAAATCTTCATCTTCAGCATAAACTTCTTCGAAATGAGCAATAGTATTTGCTTTAACTTCATCAATCTTAGCATATTTTTCAAGTTTTTCTTTAATTTGTATTGCTGATAACATATCATCAGTTGCATACTCTCTAACAGCTTTTTCAACTTCAGCATCTATACTTGCAGGTTCAAGAACTACTTTTTCTTTACCTATTTCACTAATAATTTCATTTTGAAATTCACATAAAGTTTTAATATTTTCATGAGCAAACATTAAAGCCTCAAGCATAGTTTTTTCAGGAAGTTCTTTACAGCCCGCTTCAACCATACATATTGCATCATGTGTTCCTGCAACAGTTAATGCAAGTTTACTTTTTTCAGCTTCTGCAGTAGTAGGATTAATAATAAACTTACCTTTTTCATCCATACCTACCATAACACCCGCAACTGGGCCATCAAATGGAATATCAGATATTCCAAGGCATAGTGATGAACCAAACATTGCAGCCATTTCCGGACTATTATCTTGATCTACAGAAAGTACTGTATTGATAACTTGAATTTCATTACGTAAGTTTTCATCAAACATAGGTCTAATTGGTCTATCAATTAATCTTGCAGCAAGAGTTGCTGAATCTGTAGGTCTACCCTCTCTTTTAATAAATCCACCAGGAATTTTACCTACTGAATATAGTTTTTCCTGATATAATACTTGAAGTGGAAAGAAATCTTGAGTAACTGGAGTTTTACCCATTACACATACTGATAGTACAACAGTATCGCCATATCTAACAAGTACTGAACCATTAGTTTGTTTAGCAAGTTGACCAGTTTCAACAATTAAATCTCTTCCCAAAAAATTTAATTTAAATTCTTTTTTCATTTTTTACCACCTTTCTACTAAAAAAAAGAACACTAAAAAATTTAGTGCCTATTTTCTTAAATTTAATTTTTTAATTACTTCACGATATGATTTAACATCATTATTCTTTAAGTATTCAAGTAATTTTTTTCTTCTACCAACTTTAATTAAAAGTCCTCTTTTAGAATGAAAATCATGTTTATGTTCCTTTAAATGTTCAGTTAATGTATTAATTTCTTTAGTTAAAATAGCAATTTGAACTTCAGCAGAACCACAGTCTTTTTCATTCTTAGCAAACTCCTTTATAATAGAAGCTTTTTCTTCTTTCTTAAGCATTTTCTTTTCCTCCTTTATTATAATCGGTTTAAACTGAGTAAGAATCTTGGAAAACAAGTTCAAACTAAGTAAAAACTTATAAGCCTATTATATACAATTTATTTATCATTTGCAAGTATTTTATCTAAAATCTTTTTCGAATAATATCTTCATTAGTAATATTAAGAAGTTTATTAACCATATCAGCATACTTAAAAGGAACATATATAATATCATATTCCCATGAATAATAACTTTCACTATTTTCTACATATGGTTCATATAAAAATTTTTCATTAAAATTTGTAACAAAAGTATTTATAAAATCAGCATTAATATTTAATCTTTTATACATTATACTTCTTGATCCAACATCTTTTATATGTTTCACACTACATTTACTATATATAAAACTTTTTTGTTTATCATTTAAATCAATATAATACATACCTTTCCCCTTTTCTTGCATAGTATTATAAACTATCAGACTAAATTATTCAACCTATCTTTGTAAAGAAAGATCATTTCCCTCAAAAGATAATAAATTTGGTAAATAAAGATTATTTATTATATCTCTATTGCTATATAAAAAGCCATTTCCAATAAATTTAACTGTAGGAATATATAAATTTCTAATTTTTTTATTACTAACTAAAAAGTTTTCATCGATTTCTTCGATATTAGGTAAATATAAATGTTCAAGTGCTAGATTTTTTGATAAAAAAGAGCTTTCGATAACTTTTAAAGAGGGAGCATTAAACTCTTTTAAACAAGTATTTTTTTTCATAAATGAACTACCTGCTTTAACAAGTTTTGGTAAATCACATTTTTCTAAAGTATTATTTTCACTTATAAATGAGTAACCAGTTTTTTCTAAACTAGGCAAAAATATTGACTTTAATTTTTCATTATAATATAGAAAACTATTACCCACGACCTGTAAATTAGGCATATAAATGCTTTGAACATTTTTTGCATAAGATATAAAACTATAATCAACTCTTTTAACACATGGTAAATTAATAGTTTTTAAGTTTTCCGCTCTTAAGGCAAAACTATTACCAATAATTTCACATTTAGGTAAATAAATATATTCTAGTTCAAAAGCATCTCTTAAAACTCTATCCTCAACTACTTTAGTATCTTTCGAAGAAAATCTTTTAATATGGAAACTATTTGCAAAAATATCATCATTTAATCTTTCTACTCCCTCTAAAAGAACACTTATAAGTTCATTAAATTTATTTAACTCTAAATATATTTTAATATTATCTTCACAAATAATATATATACTTTTACTATCACTATTATTTTCTATAACTATTTTTTTAATATATTTAATAAAATCTTCAGAGGAATCATATCTACAATTATCATAACATTTAAATGTTTTTTTAGTTAAATCTAAAACAAGTCCATCAAATAAAATATATTTTTCTTTAGGAAAAGAAACTTCTTTAAAATTATGTATTACAATGTTATCAGGACAATAATAAATATTATTACATTCAACATTATATCTATAATACTTGCCATCAACTGTTCTAACATAATTAGGCATTTCAAAATCTATATTAATATTACTTTGTTTAATACCTAAATATTTTTCAAATGAATATGTTAAACCTTTTGCTATATTTTCTAAATTGTTTTGATAAGTTGCATCTGGATTATTAACTGTATGGTTATATCTATTTTTAATTGATAAATAGTTAGTCTCTAATGTAAACTGAAGTGAAAGTACACTTGTACCATATTCATCTTCCCTTTGGGGATCACTTTTTCTTTTAATATCTAAAGCATTATCTTTAACTGCAAAAAATACTCTATTAGTTCTAAGTCTATCACTTTTAAATGTACAAAGCTCTTCTTCTTTTGCATAATACTTTTTATATGATAGTATTTCTTCATTAGTTTGACACTCTTTTAAAGTATATCCTTTTTCTTTAAAAAGTTCATAAGGATTTTTATCTGTATCAATAACATTATTTATTTTTTTACCATATTCATTCATTATAAGTTTTTGAAAACTATTAACCATGTTATATTCAATTAAATCATCATAAAGAAAATGATTTTCTTTGAATAAAGAAGTAATAATTGAAACTAACTCACCTTCATTTTCTAAAATACTTGAAAATAATTTTCTACATAGTTTACTAAAATTTTCGCCATATTTTTTCTTTATAATTTTTAAATCACTATTCATAAAGCCCCCAGAAAAGTAACATTATTATAACATTATTTTAGAAAAAAGATAGTCCCTACTTTTTAGAAAGATTTCTTTTTAATAATTTTTCTGCAAGATCATACTCCTTAAACTCATAACATCTAGGTATATTGCTCACATCTATATAGCCATATAAATATAGATATTTATTAACCATTTTAAATAAATACTCTATTTCATCAGAATATTTTAACTTGCGATAATACTGCATTAAATAAAGCATTATTGAATTAGTATTAAAGGTCTCATCCTCAAAAGTTGGATAAGCACCCGTTAAATCAATTATAAACTTTAAATATCTTTGAATGTCAAAATCAAGCACAATTGGATTTATAACTTGAACACCTAAAAAATCACTTGCTATATTTCCATACTCTATTAAATGTGAAAGATTATAAGGTTCATTATTTACTTTGAAAAAATTATCATTATCATAAGTAAATACTCCATTACCATCACATAAAGCTTTAATATCGTTACCTTTCCTTGCTTTCATAAAGGGAGCAATAACCTCTTTACCATCATAAAAAAGTTCAAATATTTTTTCATTATTATTAAAAATATTAAAATTTAAATTACTTTCTTCATTCAAAGAAACTGAAGTTATAATACATTTTATAATTTCATATAAACTTTCATTTTCACTTATTGAATTAAAAAATCTATTATAAATATTGATATAAGTTTCATTTTTATTATACTTACTAAAACCCTCATAATTAATATTAAATATTAAAGGTAAATTTTCATTTTTAAAATTTTCACATATATTAATTTTATTCATTAACATTCCTTTCTAATTAGCTTTCTTTCTAAATTATCCTGCAGACAAATATCAAGTGATGAGGTACACACAAATCTTTCATCCTCTTTGTCAGTAAATTTTACACTTATACCACCTTTTCCTTTCCAATTTAGTAAATTACCTGAAAAGTCATCTATTAAAATATTTCCATTTGGATTTACAACATCAGTTTTATCTATAGTATTAGGAACACATATAGTTTTAACATCACTATTTTTTCTTATATCAAATATTTTAGCACTCATTTCATTAAGTGAATTTATTTTTGTTAAAATACTTACATCATATTTATTTTCACTTATAATCTTATTTATATAATAATATGCTCGATTAAGTTCTAAAGAGATGCTTATCAAATAATTCCAATCAAGTTTTTCATAAAATTCAATTACTTTTTTTCTATCATTCAAATCAATATTTTGTCTTTGCATCATTTCATAAGAAATACTCATTGTTCCTCTTATCACTCCATCATAATCAATATATATATCTTTTTTCATAATTTCCTTTCTTTGTGTATTTTTTACACATTTATATTTATTAAAAAAGTGCATTATATTGCATTTTCTTTTTTAACATTTTTATTAAATTTATATAGTTTTGCTGGCTTTTTACCCTCGAAAACCTCGTATTTATTTGTATCAATAATTACTTTCTCATTAATAAGTTTTTTTCTAAAATTGCGTCTATCAAATTTTTCCTCGAGTACTATTTCATATACTTTCTGAAGTTCTGGAAGTGTAAAAACATCTGGAAATAAATTTTTTAATATATTTGTTTTTGTAATTTTATCTTTTAAAACATTTAATGAATAACTGATTATTTCATTATGGTCATAAGCAAGCTGCGGTATATTATTTATTGAAAAATATTCAGCATTTGATGTTTTTAAAGTATTTTTTAAAAGAGATACTTTTTTAGAATCAATTACCCCAATAAAAGAAATACCTATCATTCTTTGTAAATTACTTCGATCTAGTTTATCAAATACACCACACATCTCAAATTCAATATTTTCAAGGCCTGTTTTTTCTTTGAGTTCTCTTTTTGCACCATCAACTAAAAGTTCATTATTATAAAGAGCTCCACTTGGAAGTGCCCAATAGCCATTAAAAGGATTATTGGTTCTTTTTATAAGAAGTACTTTAACATCACCTTTTTCTACAGTAAATAAAGTTGTTATAACATGAATACCAATATTTTTATATAAACTATTTTTTAACTCCACTACATCCTCCGTATAATTACATTATATGTGTATTTGCTACACTTGTCAATAAAAAATCAAATTTTTATGATAAAGAGTATAATTTACTAATAATTTCTTCCAGTATAAAAAAGCACCATTATAAAATGATGCTAATTATTTATGAGATAAAGTTACATGTAAAGATAAATCTTTAGTAACTGGAGTATTTTCTGCTATTGATTGATTATTTACATAGCCATAGCCTTCATAAGTAAGATTTATTCCTAAAAGTGTACATAAAGTTTTTACTTCAGTAATTGAATAGCCAGTTAAATTAGGCATTACAAAGTCCTCTTTATTAGTAAGTAAGAATACTTTATCACCCTTAACAACACTAATACCCTTTAAAGGATATTGATTTATAATATATTTACCTGTTCCTAAAGTAATTACATTAATACCTTTATTTGTAAGATTTTCCTTTACAGAGTTTGTTTCTTTAGAAATATAGTTTTCAAGTTTTATTATTTTACCATCAGATTCATAAGCATTTTGAGTAATATTTGCATAACTTGCTATTTCATCAACTGCTTTAGTAACTGCTCTTGCAAATGTACCCTGAGTTGCTTCGATTTTTTTAACCGCTGCATAAACTATATATTTAGGTTTATCGCTTGGGAAAAATCCTGCTACTGAATAAATTTGGTCGTATTCTCCCTTTAGATAACCCTTTCCATTTGGATCAGGTATTTGTGCTGTACCGGTTTTCATTGACATTGTAACAGTTTTAGGTTGCCATACTTTCATAAGTCCATCATAGTTTGCACTATACATTAAACTTCTTAATTTCTGTGCTGTTTCACTTTTCATTTTTTGACCTAAAGATTCTACTTTACTTTCATATGTAGTTTTACCATCATAATCAACAATTTTATTTATAACATAAGGTTTAAGCATTACTCCATCATTTGTAAGCATAGTAAGTGCCTGAAGCATTTGAATTGGTGTGATGATAATACCACCTTGACCAAATGATGCTGTAGCAACTTCACTTTCATATTTAAATTTAGTTGTTCCCGCAAGTTCACCAGATAAAGTTATACCAGTTTTTTGACCAAAACCAAACTTATTATAATAATTAAGTAGTTTTTCTCTACCTAAATTTTTAGCAAGTATTGAGGCTGCTACATTCGATGAATACATAAATCCTGTATCAAAAGTTATTTCACCCCAACCAACTTTATTATAATCAGATATTACAACATCGGCTACTTCAATTGAACCTGATTTATAAGTATCTTGTCCGTTATAAATGCCTTCCTCCATTGCTGAAGCCCAAGAAAATATTTTCATCGTAGAACCTGGTTCATAAGCATATGAAACAAGAGGATTTAAATAATTTGTTAGTGTATTTAAATCATTAGGATTAAATGTAGGATATGTACTTGAAGCCACTATTGCACCAGTATGAGCATCCATTATCGTAAAAATAGCAAATTCAAAATTAGTTTTTTCTTTTAAATCATTGATAGCATTTTCCGTAATAAGTTCAATGTTACTATCAATTGTTAAATAAATATCACTACCAGACTGAGCTTTTGTTTCATAATATGGTTTATTAGGTAGCATATAACCTTTGGCATCTCTTTGATAAGTAATAGAGCCATTCTTACCACTTAATAAGTCATTATAATAACTTTCAATGCCAAGTTCGCCTTGTATAGAACCATCATCATGAGTTTTAGCATAACCTACTAAATAAGAGGCAAAGCTACCCATTTTATAATACCTTTGAGTACTTTCAATAAAATCTATTCCTGGAAGTTCTAAATCGACTATCTTTTGTTTAACAATTTCTGTTAAATTTCTTCCTTTTTTACCAAATTCAACTTGGTAAGCCTTTTTATTTAAATATTTAAGTATTTCAGCTTCATCCATTTCAAGTATTGGGGCAAGCGCTTTAGCAGTACCCTCTTTATCAACAACGTGTTGAGGATTATTTTCATCCACGGTTCTTGATGGCTCTAAATAAGCAATTAAAGTATAAGAGTTTACACTTATTGCAAGAGCATCACCAGCGGCATCATAAATTGTACCTCTTTTTGCATAAAGAGTTTTTGTAACTGTATTTCTAGAAGCCGCAAACTTTTTTAGATTCATTCCATCTACATTTCCCGATAAAGAAACGTATAAAAGCCTTGCTATTGCAAGGCATAGTAAAAGAGAAACTATTGGTAAAATAAATTTATTAGGTTTTACAGTTACTCTTTTTTTCATATTATTTTACTTGAAGTATACTAGAGTTATTATATGAAAGTCCATATTCTTTAGCAACATTAAATATATTATCTATTGAAGCAAGCTCATCTATTTGCATAGAAAGACTTTCATTTTCCTCTTCTTGAGAAGAAATCTCTTTTTTAAGTTTTTCTACATCAATATTTGTTTTTGTAACTAAACTAGATGTATAAACATTAAGCATTGGAATAAGACATAATAAAAGAATAATTATGAAATACATAAATTTTTCACCCTTTAAAAGTCTAACTCTTTTTTGATTTTTCTTTCTCATCTTATATCCTTTCTACAATTCTAAGTTTTGCGCTATGACTACGAGAATTTTCATTAATCTCTTCATCTGTAGGCAAAATTGGTTTTTTATTAATAATTTTTATTTTAGGTTTATATTCATCAGGTATATCTATCATTCCTTTTAAAATATCATCCACTTCACTATATTTTTTAAATATTTGTTTAACAAGTCTATCTTCCAAAGAATGAAAGGTTATTACACATATTCTTCCACCTTTACTTAGCATATCAATTGCATCTGGTAAAGCCTTTTCAATAACTGAAAGCTCATTATTTACCTCAATTCTAATTGCTTGAAATATTTCTCTTTCTGGATGATTTTTATAAAAATATGAAGCACCAACAGCTTTTTGAATAATGTCTACGAGTTCAAATGTTGTAACAATTTCTTTGTTTTTTCTTTCTTTACATATTGCACTAGCAATTACTTTTGAATATTTTTCTTCAGCAAACTTAAAGAAAATTTCAGTAAGTTTTTCTAATGAATATGTATTTACAACATCTTTTGCAGTAAGACTATTTTGAGTGTCCATACGCATATCAAGTGGTGCATTTAATTTAAAAGAAAACCCCCTTTTTGCATCATCGATCTGAGGTGAAGAAAAACCTAAATCAAATAGGAAGCCATCCACTTTTAAAATATTTTCTTTTTCTAATGTTTCCTTTAAGTTTGAAAAGTTTTCCTTAAAAATAGTAAAGTTATCACCAATTGATGAAAGTGCTTCTTTAGAATACTTAACCGCATTTTCATCTTCATCGAAGGCAAATAGTTTTCCCTTTTTATTTTTTTCTAAGATAACCTTAGAATGTCCGGCATAGCCAAGTGTACAATCAACATATGTTCCACCATCTTTAATATTTAGTCCATCAATAGACTCTTTTAATAAAACACTATAATGCATCTTTTTCATCAAATAAATTCTCCGCTATATCCGCAAGTGATGAAGCATTGTCATCTAAATATGAATTAAATGCATCTTCGTCCCAAATCTCAAGATGATCATTTACTCCAATAACTACGCATTTACCTTTTAAACCAGCATAGTTAATTAAAGGTTCACATATACTTACTCTACCACTCTTGTCTAAACCTATATCAGAGGCCCCTGAAAAGAAAAAGCGTAAATAACCACGAGTATCTTTCTTGTTAAAAGGAAGAGTACTTAGTTTACTAACAAGTTTTTCCCACTCTTTATTTGAGTATACATATAAACATTTTTCAAGTCCTTTTGTAATTATAAAAGACTCTCCAAGTTCTAATCTATACTTAGTAGGAATAACTAAACGATTTTTTTCATCTAAATTATGATGAAATTGTCCAATTAGCATTTTTATTCCCCACTTTCTTCCACAGTGTGCCACTGTCTACCATTATGATACTATAAACATAAAAAAAAGTAAATGTTTTCATCTACTTTTTTAATAAACTTAATCAAACTTTACACTTGTTTACAGATTAATTTTCTTCTTTTTCTACATTAAGTACTTCTTTACCATTATATTTACCACATTTAGTGCATGCTCTATGAGGTCTTAAAGTACTTCCACAACTTGGACATTTAGTTAATGCTCCAACTTCTTTTTTAAGATGAGTTCTTCTCATTCTCTTTTTTGTTTTACTTGTTCTTCTAAAAGGAACTGCCATATTTATTCACCACCTTCATTACTACTTAATACGCACCAATTATCTCCCTTTAATTTTTCAGCATCACACAAGGTATATCTAATTGGGACTTCCAATACAATATTTTGCCACAAAAATTCATTAATATCAAGTGCATTTTGATTTTTTTCTATAAAATCTGTAATTTCATCATCAATATTAATGTCATATGGATAATCTAACTCTTCTAGTGAAACACTATCAAGTAACACCATTGTACCATAAATACGAATATTAATAAAGTATTCATCTATATCATTTCTTGTAATAAAACCAGAATAATTAACATCATCAAGTTTTTTAATTGGACTATTTTCAAGAAACTTTGCATCATATGATACTTTTCCAGAAATATCTATTCTATCTTTATAATTTAATGCACTTAAATCTAATTTCATTTTCATTTCCTTTCTAAAAAATTATATCATAAATCTTCAGATTATGAAACATTATCTTGATTTTTTATTTTTTATTTCATCTTTTAAAGTGTTAATCCATCTTATTAAAGGATCTGCTGTTTTAACATCATCAGGATTAAATATATATTTTGTAGGAAGAGGTTTTGTTTTAACTTCTTTCATAGGATTTCTACCTATTTTTTCCTCAACCATTTTAATTTTTTCATTAACATTATGAAGACTTATCGCGAATCTGTGAATTTCTTCTTTACTTTCAGCTTTTTCTAAAGATTTTATTATCAAATTTCTAATCCCTATCAACTTATTTCTATATTCTCTTAAATTTTCCATAAACCCTCCAATGCATATTATATAATATTTATTATAATTTATCTACTTAATTTTTTATAAGCAATATCTAATATCTTTTCTTTGCGAATAGTAACTGACTTTTTTAGAAATTCTTTTCTTTCTAATGATAAATACATAGTATTATCTATAATATCATAAATTTTATTCATATCTATTCTTGGATATATTCTTAATAGTGCATCATTTAAATCAGGAATATCCTTTGCATAAAATTCACTATAAGTGATTTTTTTATTTTCATATGTATATACCGGGTAAATACTATATGCTACATTTTTAAATTCAGATTCGTTATTTAATAGATAATTTATTTTTTCATCAGTTAAAAGTGGATGTAACGCTGAACCGCAATCATATACTGGTGCAAATTTAAGTGTTTCTCCATCATCAATTACGCCAAAATTCGATAAATGCCTATCAGTATTTCCTATTAATGTATCTACTACAAACATATTCCAAAAGTTTTCTATCATCAGTTTTTTATCAAAATCATAATTTAAATTATTAAATACTTCGTAAATATCTTCAATTTTAGTAGTAAATTTTTTATCAACGTCGGTAATACTATTTGCAAGTGATGAAAATTCAATTAATTTTTGTTTTTCATTTGTAAAATCTTTACAAGCAACTACTACTTTTTGTTTAACTTCTTTTTCCTGTTTTTCATTATATATTCCAAGTATAACCTTTTGTACTGGAATATTTACACTTTCAAATATTTTACAACCAATATATTCAGAAAAGACATTATTAATATATGATAAGGGCATATTTTTTTCTCTTATAGGGTCAGGAAATTTAAGTAAATAAACTTCCCCATTATAAATAATCTTTTTCTTTTTTTCACTGCCACCATATTCGCATACCTTTTCTATAGAATTTGTAAAGTCTACAGCATTCATATTACACCTCTCTTCTAACATTTATTATATAATATTTATAATAATTTATCTACTATAACTTTCCTCATAATCTTGAACATATTTACCATTATATGAGGAAATTGCTAGCATTTTTAACTGTTCTAAAGGTAAATTTAAGCTAGTTGATAAACTATTTAGTTTTTCTAAATAATCAGGCTTAAATTTAATACTTGTAAAATCAATTTTACCATAGCCACATAATCTATCAAATTCATTATTTAAACTAAAACTAACTATTTTACCATTAAAACAATTAAAATCTACATCAAAGTAATTAAACATACCTAAAACATATAAATTACATAAAAGATATTTGCATCTTTGTCTATCTTCTTTTTTAGAAAAATCTGGATATTCATTGAATACAATATGATATATTTCTACAATACTTTTTTCATATTCTGTTATAGGCAAAACTCTCATATTATTAAGATTACTAATTACATTTGTTTCATTTTTTACTATTTTTAAAGCATTTTCTTTATCATATACTCTAAAGTTATAACCGCTATCTTCATTAAAACTTATTTCACTTATTTTTTCATTATTTTTGAATTTACCACTATAGTAACTTACTAGTTCATTATTTTTTAAAGATACTAAATATTCAATATTATCACCATTTACAATTGAAATATTTATTGAACTTTCAGCACTTTTCTTAGTAAATATTTTAGCCATATAAATGAGTTTTTCAATGTTATTTGTATAATGATTTAAAACATTATCTAAAACTTCACTAGCGTTTTCTTTTATAGCATCACTTTTTATACCAATAGATATATATTTATTACCCTCATATTCATACTTTTTTTCTAATCCCATTTCACAACCTACTCTCTACATATTAATAATATAAAAAAATGTCCAGTACTTCAATAGCACTTGACATAATTTTTACATATTATTAAGTAGTTTTTTATAATAGAATTCAATAGCGCTAAATTTTAAAAATAATTTATGATTTTTCTAATATTTTCTCATTTACATTACTAATTTTATTTGGTAAAATTTTCTTATAGAAAAATGTAATATCATTAGATATATTGTTTTTCTATTTTGGTCTATAAAAAAGACCAAACCCGTGTAGGCGCCAAGCGCCACTTAAAAAAGCAATCTTTATTAAGATTGTTTTTTTAATATAATTAAATTTTACATAATAGAAAAAAATAATATTTTTAAATAAAAAAAATTATGGTTAATCCATAACTCTTTTAAACATTTTTTCTAAATCATATATGCTAAATTTTATAATAGTTGGTCTTCCATGAGGACAATTATAGGGATTATCACATTTAACAAGTTCATCTAAAATATAAGTGATTTCCTCCATTGAAATATGATGATTTGCTTTTATACTCATTTTACAAGCAAGTGTAATTGCAATTTTTTCCTCGAACTTAACTCTGTCAAAATTTTTATCAGTATTTAAAATAATATCAATTATTTTTCTAACACTTTCTTCTTCATAACCCTCTTTTAAATAAGATGGGTGGGTTTTTATAACAAGTGTATTTATACCAAACTCTTCAGCATCAATACCAATACTTGCAAGCATATCAAGTTTAGTTTTAATTATATTATATTCTGAGGAAGTAAACTCAATAGTAATTGGAATAAGCATACCTATTTTTGATATTTCTTTTTCTCTTAACTTTTGCATATATCTTTCATAATTTATTCTTTCATAAGCAGCATGTTGATCAAGTAAATAAATACCATCTTCATTTTCAGCAATAATATATGTACCAAGAGCAAGTCCAACTGGGTAAAGTTTTAATGACTTTAACTCTTCGTTTTTAATAATTTCTTTTTCTTCGAAATCCATAAAATATTGATCTGGCTTTTTAACTTCCTCTTCGGGTAAAGCAATTTTTTCTTCCTCTTTTTTAGCAAAAATATTTTTTATATCGTAATCATTTATTTTATTATTTAACTGCATGTGTTCATAATTATTCTCTTCCGTTTTTTCATCCTCAAGGGGTTTAATAATAAGTAAACTTTCATATAATGCCTTTTTAATTGTACTTGTAATAAGCTCTTTTAAATCTTTTATTTTAGAAATTTTAACATCTTGTTTAGTCGGATGAATATTAACATCGACTACAGTTGGATCCGTTTCAATATTAAGAACTACAACTGGAAATTTACCTTCGGGTTTATAAGTATAATAAGCATCATTTATTGCTTCATTAATATCATAATTTTTAATAACTCTATTATTTATAAAAGTAATCATATGATTTTTTGTACTTTTTAAAATATGAGGTTTACAAGCATAACCATAAATAGTAAAATCATTATTACTATTTTTTATTTCAAGCATATTCGAAGAAATATTTGCTCCATAAATTTCATGGATAACTTTTAACATGTTACCTGAACCACTTGTTTTAACTATTTCTTTTCCATTATTAGTAAGTGTAAAAGCAATACTTTTTTCAGATAACGCTAACTTTTCTACAAAGTTTGTTATACTTGCAAGTTCACTAGCTTCACTTTTTAAATATTTAAGTCTTGCTGGCGTATTATAAAATACATTAGTAACTGATATACTTGTACCTTTTCTTTCTTCGCAAGGTTCAACTTTATCAATTACACCACCTTTTAAATGAATGTAAGTACTTTCCTTACCATTACAAGTTTTTAGTTCAATTTCAGATACTGATGCAATTGAGGCAAGGGCTTCACCACGAAAGCCTAAAGTATCAATAAAATATAAATCATCCTCTTTATATATTTTCGATGTTGCGTGGCGTAAAAAGCATTCTTTAGCATCAATACTGTCCATACCTTCTCCATCATCAGTAACAATAATATCATCCATACCAGCATTAAGAAGTTCAATAACTATTTTACTTGCTCCTGCATCTATAGAGTTTTCAGTAAGTTCTTTAACAATTGAGGCAAGTTTTTCAATAACCTCACCCGCAGCAATTTTATTTGCTAAAAGTTCATTCATTACTTTTATTTTACTCATATTTTTTACCTATAATACTTTCTCTTAAATTAAAACTATCATTATTTAAATAAATAGTTGCTCCTTTTTTAAAGTAAATAAAGAAATTATCAAATACTAAATCTGTATTATTATTAATCTTTACCATTTTATATTTATCTTTATTTTTATATGTTTTAACCGTTAAATTTGGCATAAAAATACATATATTTATATCTTCATCACTATATAAAGAAATATTATCAATTGTAAGTTCAAAACCTTTTTTTAAATTAATTATTTTTTCCTTTAAAATATTTTTAGACCTTTCTGTTATAACCTTTGTATCAAATCCAGGACTATCTATTATTGTTAAATTATCTTTATTTATTTCTATAAAATCAAGGGTTGTATTACGGTAATGTGATACAGTAATATTTTCATCAAATAAAGTATTTATTAAAGTTGATTTACCACTTGAAACAATACCTGTTATTAATACTTTTTTATGTTTTTCTATTAAAGAAAATAAATTATTTTTAAGTTTAGTATTTTTGTAAGAAAATATTAATGGTTTAATTTTAAAACTATTTTCTATATTTCTTATTATACTTTCATATTTAATATTTTTAGGTAAAATATCTACTTTAGTTAGAACAAATACTTTATCATTTTGTATATTTTCATATATTTTAATTGTTTCATTAGAAAGAGATAATATATCACATAAAAATATTGTAAATATTTTCTTTTTATTAATATTTTCTAGTAACTTATTATTATCTATATAATTATTAAGTTCAATATTTTTATTATAATGGGTTAAATCAAAACATCTTTTACAAATGTCACTACCCTTTACTGCATAACCTATTTTATTTATATCTTCATATTGTAATGTTTCACCACAACCAATACATTTATTCATAATAAACTCCTTTATTTAAAACACCTGTTTTATTTAATTTTTTATAAATAAACTTTTCAAAAAAACGATTTATTTTGGTTCCAATAGGTTCAAAAGCTCCGATTGGATTTACTAAAATACTTATGCTTTCATTTCTATTTGCTCCGAGAATATCTGTTATAAGTTGATCTCCAACAAAAGCAATTTCTTCGGGATTTAATTTATAAATACGCATAATCTTTTTATATTTTTTTAAAAATGGTTTTCGTGAAGAATATGAAGTATCAAGATTTAATATTTCTTTAAAAGGAGTAAGCCTTTTTTTAGTGGCATTAGAAAATATAATGACTTTAAAATCATCAGAAATAATCGAAAGAAGTTCCTTTATATCTTTTGAGGGAACATCCTCTTTATAAGAGGCAAGCGTATTGTCTAAATCAAAGGCAATACACTTAATCTTCATTTTTTTTAATTTTTTATAATTAATATCAAATATGCTTTTATAATACATATCTGGAATAAATTTATCCATACTTTTTCCTTTCTAAAATAAACTTAATTGGCTACTTTCAGGCATACCTTTAAAAATACCCATAGCTTTCATTTTATCAATAAGAGTTGTTGAAACTTTACATCTTGATTGGAAATCTTCGATTGAAATAAAAGGATGTTTTTTAGCTTCATTTTCAATATTTTTAGCAACTGTTTCACCAAGTCCATCAATTGTAATAAATGGTGGTATAAGTGATTTATCATCTGCGACATCAAAGGTCATAGCTTTACTTTTATATAGGTCAAAAGGAAGTACTTTAAGTCCCCTTGCGGCCATTTCTAATGCCACGGATAAACTCTCAAGTGTTCCACCCTCTTTATTTGTTGCTTCGAAACCTTTATTTCTTATATCAATAATTTTTTCTTTAATTTCATCATAACCCTTAATCATTGCCTCAATATCAAAAGCAGTTGCTTTTGTAGAAAACCAAGATGCATAGAAGTATACAGGCATATGTACTTTATACCAAGCAATTCTAAAGGCTGATGTAACATATGCAGCAGCGTGAGCTTTTGGAAACATATACTTGATTTTTTGACAAGAATTTATGAACCAATCTTCAATACCAGCTTCTTCCATCGCCTTTTTATGTTCTTCCCAAGTTGTAGGATCTTTTGAGGCTTTTCCTTTACGAACAAATTCCATAATCTTAAAGGCTTTAATTGGTTTAACACCATGATAAATTAAATAAACCATAATATCATCACGACAACCAATAACCTCTTTAAAAGGAACAATATTGTTTTTAATAAGTTCTTGAGCATTACCAAGCCATACATCTGTACCATGTGAAAGACCCGCTATTTTAACAAGTTCAGCAAAAGTTGTAGGTTTAATTTCTGAAACCATTCCTATTGTAAAGTTTGTACCAAATTCAGGTATTCCTAGAGTTCCTGTTGGACACATAATTTGTTCATTAGTTACACCAAGTACATCAGTCGAAGAAAATATTGACATTGTATCTTTATCATCAAGAGGCACTTTTGAAACATCAGTTTTTGATAAATCTTGAATTAAACGAAGCTGTGTTGGATCTGAATGACCTAAAATATCTAGTTTTAAAAGGTCTTCCTCGATTGAATGGTAATCAAAGTGTGTTGTTCTCCATGCACTTTCTGGGTCATCTGCAGGAAATTGGAATGGTGTAAAATCAGATACTTCCATATAATCTGGAACAACAACTATTCCTCCTGGATGTTGACCAGTAGTTCTTTTTACACCAGTACATCCCATGGCAAGACGTTCAATTTCTATACTACTTTTATTCATTATACCTTTATCTTCGAAATAACCTTTTACAAAACCATAAGCTGTTTTTTCAGCAACAGTACCAATTGTACCAGCACGATAAACATTATCTACACCAAATAATACTTTTGTATATTCGTGTGCACTTGCTTGATTTAAATCAGAGAAGTTTAAGTCGATATCCGGAACTTTATCAGCATTAAATCCTAAGAATGTTGCAAATGGCATATCTTGTCCATCTTTTTTCATCATTTCCCCACAGTTAGGACATTTCTTATCTGGAAGGTCAAATCCTGATGAATATGTGGCTCCTAAAGTGTTACCATTTTCATCTTCGAATATTGAAGTTTGACATTTTAAACATCTATAATGAGCAGAAAGTGGATTAACTTCAGTTATACCCATCATCGTAGCAACAAAGGAAGAACCTACTGAACCACGGGAACCTACTAAAAAGCCTTCATCATTTGAGTGTTTAACAAGTCTTTGAGCAATAAGATAAATTGGGTCGAATCCTCCACCAATGATACCACCTAAAGTTTTTTTAACTTTTTTCTTAATAGCATCTTCGGATTTCTCTCCATCATCCTCACTCCAATGGTTTTCAACATACTCTGTAACAATTTCATTTACTTTATCATAGCCTGTAATAATTGTCTCATGTAAATTTTTAAATGTTTCTTTAGTAAGTTCTTCATCAGAAATATTTGGATTTTCTTTCTGAAGTTTTTCATGCCAATATGTATAAACTATATCACCATAAAGTTCTTTAGCAATTCTTTCCTCAATATTAAATGGTAAGTTCTTACCATACCATGAGGATGCTTTATCATATACAAGGTCAGTTACCACTCTTTTACAATCTAGATAACTTTTTCCATCATCACTTCTTACTCTTGGTGAAAATGGAACTCCATGAGTATCAATAATAACTTCAATTTCAGATACCATATCTAAAACTTTATTAGTGTTTTCAACGACTATTTCATAAGCAAGATCTTTACCTAAAAAACTAAAATCTGAAAGCATTTCTTCAGTAGTTCTAAAATGCATCGAAGGTATTACTTTAATATTATTTTTTGCAAGAGGATGGCGTCCACCACCAGGTACTTTTTGATTAATAATAATTTCACGATATATTTTATCTTCTCTAGAAAAATGATGTACATCTCCAGTAGCTACAATAATCTTTCCATTTTTTTTAGTTTCATTAATAACCTTTTTTAAATGATTTTCTAATTCATAATCATTTTTAAAATCACCAGTTTGAATTAAGTGACCATAACACTCTTTTGGTTGAACTTCAACATAATCATAAAAACCAATTATTGATACAAGATCTTCACTTGACTTACTTCTTGCCTCAATAAAAACTTCACTTTCATAACAACCACTTCCGATAAGTAAACCTTCCCTTAGTTCGTTTAAAACACTTCTTGGAATTCTTGGCGTTTTATATAAATAAGTAGTATTTGCAAGAGAAATAATTTTAAATAAATTTTTAAGACCTACCCTATCTTTAGCAATTGCATTAAAATGATATGTTCTACCAAATTTAAATAGTTCTTCTTTAGAAACTAAATTTTGTAGTTCATTTACATTATATATTTTTTCATTTTCAAGTTTACTAATCATTTTATTAAAAACAAGAGCAGTTCCTTCAGCATCATAATCTGCTCTATGATGACTTTCTTCATCAAAAGGAACATTATATCTTTTTACAAGAGCTGATAAACTATGACGAGCAAAACCTCTATCTAAACTTCTTGATAACTCTAATGTATCAATTACAGCATTAGTAAACTTACCTAAATTATATTTTTTCATTGCCATTTCAATAAAAGAAATATCAAATTTAGCATTATGAGCAACCATTGGAAGATCACCAGTCCACTCAAGGAATCTTTTGGTAACATTTTCTTCTGTATCGGCAGAGGATACCATATCATCAGATATTTCAGTTAAAGCGGTAATATTATCTGGTATATGAAACCCTGGATTAATAAATTCATCAAATCTATCAGTTATAATACCATCTTCGATTTTAACAGCACCAATTTCAATCATTACATCTCCGGATGCAGCATTAAAACCAGTTGTTTCAGTATCAAATACAACAAAAGTTGAAGTCTTAAGGGGAGCATCTATTGGGTCTTTTACAATATGTACTACATCATCAACAAGTGTAAGTTCAGTTCCATATAATCCTTTAAAATGTTTACTAGGATCCTCAATATTTTTATTATGAGCTTTAATAAGCTGATAAGCAATTGGAAATCCTTGACAGCCATTATGGTCAGTAATTGCAACGCCCCTATAACCCATATTAATTGCATTAGTAACAAGTTCATTTGTATGTTTTGCAAGGTCTACTTTAGTTACTCCATCCATTTGACTCATCATTGTATGAGCATGAAGTTCTACTCTTTTAACTTCAGCATTATCAGAAATAGTCACATCCTTTGAGGCAATTTTTTCAATAGAACGAGGTTCAATAATAAAGGAATGCAAATAATCATCCATTTTAACAGAGCCAAATACTCTAATCCAATTTCCTACTTTAAGTCTTCCCATTATATTATCATTTTCATCTTTATCAAATTTAACTATCTTCATTAAATAACTATCAGTTTTATCAGATACTTTTAAATTATTAATATAAAATGCGCCCTTTTTACCTTGTCTTTCTATAGTTTCCATTCCAAAAATGTAAACCTCAAAAATAATATTTTTAGCTTCTTCATTAATATCAATTAGTTTAGTGGGTTCTCCTTCAACATGAGCACCCATTATCATTGGATTTTCTTTTACTTTTACTACAGGTTCTTCATTTTCTTTTTCAATTTCTTCTTTGATTTTTTGAGCCTCTTTATCATCTAAGCGAATCTCAACATCTATATTTAATCCATACATCTTAAATAAATTTTTAATTTTAGGTAAATCATATTCAATAATATTACTTTCAATAGAAAAATGAGTAATTATTTTAGCAACCCCATCTTCATAAGTAATATGAATTTTTGATAATGATGGTTTATCAATATAAAAAGATGTAATTAGTTCATTTAAATAAACATTTAAAATATCTTCATCCATATTTTCATACTCTAAAGTTACAAAGCAATCACTTTTACCTTTAATTTTATTTTTGCATGCTAAAAATAGTGCATCTACACTTTGTTTATCAATTATATTTGGGCAAGTTAAAACAACATTATATACTTTACTTGCTCTATTAAATATAACTTTTTTAACTGTGGTACCTATAAAAGCATCACTGCTAAAATTTATACTATCAAAAAATCTTTGTACTTCATTATCCATAAACTTACCCTATCACTTTCTTTTAATATTATTAACTAAAACATTTAATTTGTCAAACCTCTTTGACACTTTTACATTGACTCTAATTAATTCATTAACTTTTAAATCATTATTTTTTGCATATAAAGACGAAAACATAGTTAAATTTACTTTACCAGTTTCATCCTCACACTCTAAAAAAGCCATTTCACCACCCTTTTTATCTTTAATAGTACGAATACTTTTAATAAGTAAAACCATATTTATATTTTTAAATAAATAGTTCTTTATATTTTCCACTTTTATAACATCTTTATATTTACTACATGGATGATTAGTTATATACATTCCATAAGATAATATTTCAAATTCTCTTAAAGTAACCTCATCATATTCAGGATATTTAATTAAAATAGGTTTTCCTAAACCATCAGAATAAATACTTGCATAATTTAAAATAACATCAATATTTTTTATCATTGTTTGCTTATTTATTTTAAATATATCTAAAGCACCACTTTTAATAAGAATTAAGTAAGTTTCCTTATTTAAAAAACTATTTGTTTTAACAAAAAAATCAAATATATCATTAAAACCATTTTCTCTAACTCTTATTATTTTACTTATTATGTCATCATTTAATCCTCTTATAATGTTAAGAGGTAATAATATATAACCATTTTTTTCTGCATATTTATCCATTGAATAATTAATATTAGGTTTAAGTAATTTATATCCACTATTTTTAAGTGATGAAAGGATCTTTTCACATTTAGAAATATCTTTATTATTTTCTAAAAGATAAAACATAAACTCTTTAGGATAGTTTGCTTTTAAATAGACCATTTGATATGAAACTAATGCATATGCAACTGAATGTGATTTATTAAATCCATATCCTCCAAACTCTTTAATTTTGTTAAAAAGCTTTTCAACAAACTCTTTAGAATAACCATTTTTTATGCCTCCAGAAACAAACTTATCATGTTGAGCATTAATAATATCTTCTTTCTTTTTAGAAATTGCTACTCTTATATCATCAGCCTCAAATAAAGAATAACCACCCACTTTTTCAAATATTTTCATAACTTGTTCTTGATATATAATCGTGCCATAAGTAGAACCTAAAATATCAGTTAAATCACCAGCTAAATTAATACCTTCTTTTTTATTTTTTAAATACTCATCTATTTGTTTATTTGCTCCTGGTCTAACAAGTGCTAAAGACACAGTAAGTTCATTAAAACTAGTTATTTTAAGTTTATCTAATACACTTTTTGCATAACTTGATTCAAATTGAAAAATATCGTCGGTATCAGCATCATAAAATATTTTTAAAGTTTTTTTATCATCAAGAGGTATATTATTTATATTAAAATTTTTAATTTTTTTAGATACTTTACTTATTATATTTAATTTTTCAAGTGCTAAAAAATCCATTTTTAAAAGACCCATTTTTTCTAAATAAGGCATTTCAATACCAGTTTTTAAAGTTCCATCTTCATTTGAAATAGGAATAATTTTACCTAACTTTTCACTTGATATAATTACTCCAGCTGCATGAGTTGAGGTATTTTTCTTAAGACCCTCAAGGTGATAAGAAATATCATATAAGTTTTTAAGTTCACTATACATTTCAATATATTTTTTAACTTTTTCATTTTGATAATTTTCTTTTAAAGATAAAGAACTATTAATATTTTTAATAAATTTATCAAATACATTAGAATCCACTTTTAAAAGTTTTGCAAGATCCCTTAAAATAAGTTTTGCTTTGTAATTATTAAATGTAAGTCCTACAGCTACTTTATCAAAACCATATTTATTTTTTACATATTCAATCATATTAATTCTTTTATCAGATTCAAAATCAATATCAATATCTGGCATCTTTTTTCTATTTATATTTAAAAATCTTTCAAATAATAAATCATATTTAATTGGATCAATATTAGTAATTCCCAAAGAGTAACTTACTAAACTACCTGCTGCACTACCTCTACCAGGTCCTACAAAAATATCATTTTTTTTAGCATATAAAACATAATCATACACTATTAAAAAATAATCTACAAAACCCATTTTATTAATAACATCAAGTTCATATAAAATTCTTTCTTTATATTTATTAGATACTTTTCCATTAAATCTTTTATTTAATCCTAAAATACATAGTTTTTTTAAATATTCATAGTTATTATCACTATTATTAAATTTAGGTATATATTTTTTATCAAATGGAATTTCTAAATTGATTTGCTTACTAAATTCATAAGTTGTTTGAATATCTTCGAAAGAAGATGTTTTATAATAAGCATTATCATTATAAACAAAATTATCATTAAGCATTTTTAAGTATTTAAGATAAGGAATATCTTTTTTATATAAGCATCTTACATTATCTACATAAACTATTTTATCACTTATAAGTAGTGCATTATTTTTTTCTATATCATTACAAAAACCTATATAAACATTATCTTTATATTTAAGTTTTTCATAAATGTCTATACTTTTAAAAGGAATAATAACAAGTAAATTAGAATTTTCTAAATATGAAAGTTTCATATTATTCTTTAAATAATCAATTTTAAGAAGCTGTTGATAACCAAAATAATTTTTTGCATAGGCATAAATATGCATACTTTCATATACAGTATCAAGGCCTATTATTGGCTTTATATTATTTTCTTTACATTTTAAATAAAAATCCATAAATCCATTTAAATTTTCATCACAAATAGCACATTCTTTTATATTATTTTCATTCAAAAAAGAAATTAAATCAGGTAATTTAATTAAACTTTTAAGTAATGAATACTCTGTTGTAATTTTAAGTGGTATTAATTTCTTTTCTTTCATAAATTAATTGTAACATTATTAAGAATAAATATCTATAATTAAATTAATTTAATACTTTACTTTCTAATTTAAATTCTCTTGCAAATATTCTTTCATCCGAAGAATATTCAATTATAAATTGATTATTTTTAGAACATATAATAATCCCAATAGTTTTATTATCAGTTAACTCTTTAACATTTTTATCTATATAATTCATATAAACCTGTATTTGTCCAATATGTTCTTTTTTAAGTACAGTTACTTTGAGCTCTACAACTACATAGCATTTAAATTTCACATTATATAAAAGTAAATCAATGTAATTATAATTATTGCCTATTTTAATTTTGTATTCATTATCTATAAAACTAAAGCCATTTCCGAGTTCCTTTAAAAAAGATGAAATATTTAGCATTATATTTTCTTGTAAATATTTTTCTGATATAGAGTTAATATCAATATAATCACAATTTGGTATCATTATTGGATTAGGAACTAAATCAGGTAATTTTAGTTCTTCATTTGTAATTAATTTATTTTTAGTTTCTTCACCAAGTCTTTCGTATTCTTTAGATTTAATTCTATTTCTAAGTTCATCTCTAGTTAATAATTCTTTTTCACAAATATTAATATAATAATTAATTTCATTGTTATCTTTCAATGGCAAAAGTTCTACATAATGACTCCATGATAATTGGTGCCCAAATCGGGCACCTTTTTCAATCAAAAGGTAAAATTGTCTCATTCGTTTTAAAGTTGTTGTATTATATTTTTTACCAAGTTCTTGAGTAAGTTTTACAGAATATTTACCAATTATATTTTCACCATAACTTTTACCAGCTTCACTCAGCATTTTTCCTACATTATAATAAGTAGTTAAATCACTATTATTAATTGAATTTCTTTTAGCTAGCTTACTTATTTCATTATTTAATAATTCTTGTTTAATTTTTTCATAATAATTTATCATTTTTTGCCTCCATTTCCATTATTATTTTAAATTTTCTTGCAACGACTTTTTCATCTACTTTTAAAGTTGACTCCACGATAATTGGTGTGGCAATGCCACACTTTTTTCAATCAAAAGATAAAATTATCTCATTCTTTTTTTAGTTGACTCCAGAACAATTGGTGCGCGAACGGCGCACCTTTTACAATTAAAAGGTAAAAGAACAAAATATAATGACTCTATGTTAATTGTTACGTCATTGGTGCGAATTTTTCATCAGAAAAGATACTGAAGAATTGTATCATTCTAAATAAGGTACTTCGATTATATTTTTTACATACTTCAACAGTAATTTATCAGCATAACTACCAATAATATCAGTGTCATATTTTTTAACCGCATCGTTTAAAATTTTACTTATTTTCTTTAATAAAATACAATTAATACCTCCTTTCTATTTTTTAATCACGAAAAAAAAGATGCAAACGCATCCCAACAAAACTATTATAAATTTAATTTACTTTACAAATTAATAATAACAATATTTTTTAAATTAATCAAGACAATTCATCAGTATTATTTACTTTTTTGGTTTTCTAATTAATTGTAGATCATTAGATTTACATAGTACATTAGTATCACTATAAATATCATAATATTTATCAACCATATATCCAATATATTCAGTTGGTTCATTAAATGTAGGATTACTTAAATACTTTGAGAAATGTTCTGCAATAAATTCCTCAAAAGAGGAAAGTGAGTATGAAGAAAATTCTTCACTAGGAACACACATATATTCAAAAACTCTACAAAACAAATCTTCCTTTTTTATTAATTTAAAAAGACCAGAAAACATATGTCCTACTTCATGATATAAAAGCTGTTCAATATTACTTGCATACATCAAATTTTTATTTAAACAATTATTAATTAATTTATAGACTTTGTCATAATTAAGTTTCTCATTAATACATAATAATACATATTTTATTTTTTCAGCATCTGAATCTTTCATTAAACTTGTAAATGCATAAGAAGTCATGTAATAATTAGTTTTTTGCCAAAGAGAATATTTTGTTTTTGAATTATATTCAAATTTTGTTATAACCTCAGTTAACTTAAATGAATCTGCAAAATCGCCTATAAAATCTATTCTATTTATTAATTTAGGGTATTTTTCTAAAACTTTATCTAAAGCATTTAAATATTCTTTCAAAACTTTTGCATCCAATTTTTTATCATCTATATGTATATTGTTATACTCCATATATACCTTCCCTTGTGTCAAATATATTACCACAATAAAAATTACTAAACAAGAAAGATATTAATTTTGTTTTCAATATACCAAAAATTTTTAGTTTCTTTACACTTCATTTACATACATAATTATATTGACATTTTCCCTTTTTAGTGGTAGAATAGCAAACAATTAATCAAAAAAGGAGGGTTTTGGTTATGAAAAAATGTGATATACTAGCACTTATAAAAGCATGTCAAAATAAAATTGAGGAAATATTAGACATGAATATAAGTGAAAAAAACAAGAAAGGATTTGAAGAACTTTTACATGCAACAGAAAAACATTATAATATAGTGGAAAATGCAAAAGAAGATGACACTAAGTTATTTGAAAGTTATGCATCACTTTATAGTTCATTATATTATAAACTTAGAACTATAGATGGTAAAGTTTATAGTGAAAATGTAGGTCTTGCTTTATATACTCAACTTAAAAAAGCTGAAAGTAAAGAAGTTACTGAACCTAAAAAAGGAGTAAATAATAGTGAACCAACTAACGTAATTGATGTTGACTATGAAGAAGTTGATGAAAAGAAAAAGAAAAAGACTTTAGGTATTATAGCTGGAGCATCTTGCACTATTGCTGCACTTGCTATCATATTTTCTCTTGCAAAAGAAAATAGTAAACTTAAAAATCAAATTAATGGTTTAACTGAAGATGAACCTAAAGAAGCTCAAGAAACTGTAATTGAAGAAAAACCATCTGCAGATATCGAAGAAGAAATTACCATTGAAGAGCCTTCGGATACTATCGAAGAACCTTCAGATACTATTGAAGCAGAACCTATTGAGGAAGAAACAAAACTAGATTTAGCAAATATTGATATTAATGATGAAGATGCATTATATACTTATGCTGAAAAACTAGCAAATACTCCAGGAAATACTTTAACAGTTGAGGAAATTATAACTGCTTTAAAACTTGCAAATTTTGACTCTTTAGAAAATAAAAGTGTCTTTGCATCACGTGAAGAACTTTACAAAGCAAATACTGATTTAGGAAAACTTACTACTTTAGTAGGAACTGATAATGTTGTAGTATTAAACGAAGAAAATGATATCTTTGTTACCGAGGATACTTTAAAAGAAATGCTTGCTTGTATTACAAATAACGAATTAAAATTAGAAAACTTCTCTTCCCTAAAAGAGGAAAAAGGTTATAACATTTATAAGTTATACGAATTATGTGCAAAAAAATTAAATGATACTAATGAAGAAAATAAGGTTTTATACGCTAAACTATTTAATGAAATGACAGCAAGAAAATTTGAATCATTCTCACTTACTCCAGAAAGTCCAATTAGTCAATATTATTTGATGCTTGGAATGTTTAATGAAAATATGAACGCATCACTTGCTCTTACAACAAATCATGGATGGGGACCAACTTATGGAGAAATGAGAGATAATAATACAGTTCCAAATGGTTATACTGGTGATGAAATTGATGGAACATATGGTTATATCTGTATCGAAGAATTAATTCATCATTTAACTATTGGAAATCCAGACTATTCAATGTATTCAATTTATGCTGATGAAGTTATGATAGATAAAGGACTATCAAGATAAGGAGGTTTATATGAAAAATAATAAAAGTGGAAAAATATTAAATGTACTTCTTGGAATAATTGCATTTTTTGCTATAGTGGTTATTGTATTTTGGTTAATTTCTAAAAACAATAATACTACAAATAACGTAAGTGAATTTAAAGATAATCTTACAAAAATGCAAGAAACTGCAAAAAAATATTTTGAGGATAAACTACCAGATTCTATTGGAGACACAACAATAATTTATCTTGATGAATTAATTGAAAAAGATATTTTAAAGGAAATGAAATATGGTAAAACTAAATGTGATGGTGATTTATCATATATATCCGCTACAAGAAGTGCTGATAACGAATATAAAGTAAAAAGTAATTTAGTATGTGGAAATACTTCAGATAATATTATTGAAAAAATATCTATTAAATCAGTTATTAAAGATGATAATGGTAAAACTACTGAAGTAGATAATAGTTCTAATAATTATAAAGATAATATTAAATCATCATGTAATTGTACATCTACTACAACATGTACAATTTATGAAATACCTACAGTATGTACTATTAAATATACTTATGAACACGTAAAACAAACTATTACTTGCCCTACTGGTTATAGATTAAATGGTAATGTATGTGAAAAAGAAACTGGTGATTATAGACAAGCAAATGAAAGTTATTCTGAAGAGCAAGTTAAAGTTGTTGATGCTAAGAAAAATGATGGTGGTTATCATAAAGTTTATACAGATTATATAGTAACTGGTGGTGTATCAACTAAATATTGTGAAAAAGGCACACTTCAAGGAGATTATTGCTACGAATACACTCAAAAAATTACAAATACAAAAGATTATTGTCCTACAGGATATGTCAAAGAAGGTAATAAATGTCGTAAATATACTGATATAATTTCTACTTCTGAAGGATATTGCCCTGCTGGATATGAAAAGAAAAATAATGCTTGTTATAAATATACAGATATTATTACTGATACTGAAAAGACTTGTCCTTCTGGTTACACTTTAGAGGGTAATACATGTTATAAATATACAAATCCTATTCCATCAACAAGTGGAAAAACTTGTCCATCAGGTTATACATTAAATGGTAATACTTGTTATAAAACTACTGAACCTAGTAAAGTTTATAGTTCATGGGGTAACCCAGTAAGTGAATATTCAACTAGAACCTATGAAGCACCATATACGACTGATACTGAAAAGAAGGTTTTAATGGGTAAAAATACTATTGCAGGTATAACAACTTATAACTATGCAATTTATCGTAGAACTGTTTCATATAAATGTAATTCAGGTACACTACAAAATGGTAAATGTTATCATTATACTAGTCCTTCAGGAGGAAATACTACTTATTCTTGTCCATCAGGTTATACTCAAAGTGGTAATACTTGTTATAAAACTACAAGTCCAAGTACATCTTCTACTAGATATTGTCCTTATGGATACACTCAAAGTGGTAATGTATGTTATAAGAAAACAGAATTAAGATATAATACTGAAAAATATTGTCCAAGTGGATATATCCAAGAGGGTAATACATGTTATAAAGAAACAGATTTAATAACTGAGTCTAAGAGTTATTGTCCTACAGGTTATACAGAACTCGGAGATAAATGTTATAAAACAACTCCTGCTAAAACATCAACTACTGAAAAAGTATATTCTTGTCCTACAGGTTATACTAAAGAAGGCAGCAAAGAAAATACTAAATGTTATAAGCTAGTTAAAAGTGCTGATGAATACTATTGTGAAAATGAAAAAGCAACTTTAAAAGGAACTTTATGTTACTATAAAGAAGAAAGTAAATTCTTAGGTTACTATTGTCCTTATGGATATACTCTTGATGGACAAACATGTTATAAAACTACAAAAGAAACTACTTCCCCTATCTGGTCTAATGCAGAATATATTTATTCAGAAAATAAATATGAACCAGGTTACGTAAGAACTGGTAAAGCAACTTATGTAAGAACTTGTGTTAGAGATGATGGAAGAAGTAATCCAAATCAAGATCCAAATACTATGAAATAAATCATAGTATTTTTTTATATTACATTTATAAAAAAACATAGACAATCATCTATGTTTAGTTAATTAACTTACTGTGTAAACATCATTATATGTTCCACTTCCAAGTAACTTACTTTCAGAGGATAAACTCACTACACCACGAGCCCCAACATTACGATAATTAACACCGCCATTACTCAGGCCATAAAACGGATTAAGTACAAACACATTCGAACCATTATCACTGAATTCATAAGAGGACCCCGCCCAATATGCCATATTATTATTTAAATAGAAAGTACTGTTGTTCTCATATAGTTTTCCTCCAGCTAGCACAATTTCATCTGCTGTTATTAGTCCTAAATTATTTGTTACCACATCCGCAGTATTACATTCGAACGTAGGTGTTGGTGTTTCTACAGATAACCTTGTATATGGATCATAGGTTAAACCATCAACTGTCGATGCCCATGTACTTGATGTATTTCTATCATTACAAAATGTTGTTTTAATAAATCTTGGTGTTCCTATATTTTCATTAAAATATGTTGTATACCAATTATCTAAATATGTTTTTATTGTACTATTTGTTGTTGTTCCTCTTTGAGAACCTACAGTATATTGAAATCCTACATATTCTGCATGATTATAATCATTATTATATGCTGTAAAGCCCATATTTGTATTTGCTCCAGTAATTGCAACTTTTGTACTTTCACTTGGTGCTTTACTTCCTGCATATATCATTTTTATTTTATTATCTTTATCTACTCTAATTATTCTCCAGTACATATCATCACCTTTATGGGCATATGTTACTGCTTTACATTTATAGTTATATGAAGAACGATGCATACCTGAATCAACTCCAGTTTGACACTCTGCTAGGGTTAGATAATCTATATAGTTTATTTTTTTTCCATCAAACCATACTTCATCTGTAGAGTTTTCATCATAGAAACCTCTGTAAACAATTTGGTCTTCTTTAAACTTACCATATTTTACCCAGTTATTGTCCACTGCTCCTCTATAATAATATGTTTTACCTGTTCCTTCAGTATATGAATACATTCCTGCATTACTAGTTTCTACACTTGCAAATGAAGGTGATGTTTTTGCTTCAATTGCAGTTTTTCCTCCATTATTAGCAAGTATTGTTTCATAACCTTTTTTAACAGTTGTTCCATCTTCTGAGGAACATCCTTTACTTATTGCATATATTTTACCAGTAAAGTTTTTTCCACCAAGTTGTGCTTGACTTACATCTAAGTTATAATATCTACCTGTTATTTTCCATCTTACTGATTGAGTACTTCCTAAACTTTTTATGGTAGCACCCTCGACTAGTTTATAATATTTATTTGCAGAATCATAATAACTTTGTATATTTGCATGATCAAAATTAGTTTCTGTAGCAAAATGATTATTTCCATTCATACCATTTACTTCTATAGTTATTTCTTTTGTAGCACCACTTGTTTTAGTTGTTGTACCCTGTCCATATACATTACTTCCTGCATCATATTCATAAACTATATCATATGTACATGTTGTAAGTAAATTTTGTGAACCTGTAAGAGTTACATCTAAAAATGCTGTATCTTCTTTGGCTGCAATAGTATTATTTGCTACTGTAAAACTCATATTTGCCGCTGGTACTTGTAAATTAAGTTGTGTTGCATTTGAAATAAATGTTGCATCACCTGGACTTGATGAATTAATATTTACCGCTACATTATTATTTAAATTTACATTAAATGTTCCAAAATATGCAAATGATGCAACTCCTATAATAATTATTAATAATACTGATGCAAACACTGCAAGTGATTTTGTTATTTTACTTTTATCCATAATCTACTCCTATCCCTTATAAATACTGGGTTCATTTTTCTTAAATCTTATACATTTTTAAAAAACACCCTCGTATTTTTGTATCTTACTACTAAATTATACTATCAATTTATTTAAAAATCTAGTGCCATGTTTTGAAAAAAAGTTTTAATTTTTTAGTATTTTTTTTACCTAAAAAAAGAACCTATTTGATAATAGATTCTAATGCAAGAGTAATCATATCATTAAGTGAAGTTTGTCTTTCCTCTGGAGTAAGAACAACATTTGAAAATTTTGAATCAACTGCGGTTGCTATAACACTAGCCTCTATTCCCATAGAATTTGCTATATGACAAAGAGCAAAACCTTCCATTTCCTCACCTAAAGGATGAATATCTTCAGGCATTCTATTTAATAGTCTATCCATACCTACATAAGGTCCAAACACATCTGCAGTAACTATAGTACCTACATGAATATTCATACCAAGTTCTTTTGAGGTATTAATAATAGTTTCATTTAATTCTTGTGTTGGTTTAACAGTATGCTTTATATAATCATTAAATGAATAAGCAAAATTACTTTCACTATAAATATTATCGGCTAAAATAAGTTCAGGTATTTTAACTGATTCATCTACTACACCACAAGTACCTATTCTAATAATTTTTTTTACATTAAAATAATGTATAAGTTCAAAAGCATAAATACTCATCGAAGGCATTCCCATACCACTTGCCATAACTGTAACTCTAATTTCTTTATAGTAACCAGTAAACCCGTACATATTTCTTACACTTGTAACAAGTCTTGCTTCAGTTAAAAAGTTTTCAGCAATATATTTAGCTCTTAAGGGATCTCCGGGCATTAAAACTATTGGTGCAATATCTTCTTTCTCACATTTAATATGAATTGGATTTTCTCCTACAAACATTTTATCATCTCCTATAATAAAAGTATAACAAATAAATTTCTTAAAAACAATTTTTATTTACAATAATTTTACAATTAATATATTAAAAAAGATAGTTATTTAAACTATCAATTTATATTAGATAAGCATTCAGCCCACTCTTGAATAGAGTGAAGATATTTTTTGTTAATTCATTATTCATAATTTAAGAAGTTCATTACTAAATCAATTAGTATATCCTTTTCTTTTGGATTAGACTGTGCTATAAGTAGTGTAATGGCAACAAGAGTATTATTATCAATAATTTGTCCGTTTTCATTATATAAAATATTATAGAATTCTAGAAAATATATAAATAGTGTAGCAGCTATTCTTTTATTACCATCAATAAAGGTATGGTTTTTAGTAATTAAATATAAAAAATTTGCTGCTTTTTCTTCTATAGTAGGGTATAAGTCTTTACCATCAAAAGATTGGTATATAGTACCTATAACCTCTTTTAAACCCTCATCTCGTTCAAGGGCAAATAAATTACTATCACTATTAAATTTAAGTTTGCCAATTACATTCATACAATCTTCATAAGTAATTTTTTTATTATCTTTAGTACCACTTGGTTTAATTATTCTTTTATGGTCATAATCATCAAGCAAGTTTAAAGCATTTGAATAGTTATTTATTACTTTGATTATTTCCTTAGCTTCAGCTGTTTTTAATTCAGTATCCATTCTTCCAGCAATATCTATTAATTTAATTGTCTTTTCAAGATATTCTAATCTTTTTTGATTGACTGCATATCCTTTTAATAGATAATCTTTTAATACTTTATTTGCCCATTTTCTAAAAATAACACCATTTTGACTTTTAACACGATATCCAATACTAATAATGACATCTAGGCTATAAAGTGAAACAGGTTTGTCTGAATTTGCAATGTGCATTTTTTGCACATTGCTTTTTTCCTCTAATTCACCATCTTTAAATATGTTGTTGATATGTCTTGTAATAACAGTTCTATCTTTACCAAACAGTTTTGCCATTTGATCCTGTGTAAGCCATACCGTGTCATCTTTCATATTAACTTCTAATTTTACATCTTGATTTTCAAATAATATAATTTCATTTTTCATATATTTTTACCACCTTTATTAATTTTGGTTATCGATAAAGTATAACCAAATGGCTTTAGTATCTTAATTAATGTATTAATTTGGGGATGCTTTTTCCTATTTTCTATAACAGCAATCATTTCTCTTACTACGTGTGCCTCATCAGCCATTTGCTTTTGTGTAAGACCAAGTTTATTTCTTAACTTAATAAAATCACATATTAAATTGTATTCTAATTCCATCACATCTTTTTCTTTATCATAAATATTTATAATTTCTTTCATAACTTTCCTCCTTAACCTGTTAATCCAAATATTAATGTATTTTTTAAATCATTTTTTAGTGACTTTCTTATAAAATGATTTAAAAATTTTAATGTAACTGTAATATCTTCACTAATAATTTTATTAAAATCAAAATAAAGCGGTATATGATTTAAACTCATATAAAGGCCATTTATATTTGTAATATTGTCATTAAATTGAGCCCCATCGCCTATATCTGTACAGTTTAAATAGTTTTCGTAGAAAAAACTTATTTCATCATTAAGCTCTAAAACATTATCTAGATAATAATCATAATTATTTTTACCATCAACTCTTTTTTCATAACTTCTTGTGATTTTTAAATCAAAATTTTTTTCTAAATAATCACATACAGCTTTTTTTCTATCTTTTTGTGACATATTATAGTTATTACTACTAATTGCTTTAATATTATCAAAAAAATAATTTGTGAATAAATCTAGGTCATTCAACTCTAACAATAAATTTTTAAAATTTTTATTAAACAAATCCTCTTTTAAATATAAACATATACAATCATCATTATCACTTAAACCTTCTTCATAGTATTTTAAATTAAAAACTTTATCAATTCTTCGTAATAAATCTTTCTTGTTTTTTTGTAAACATCCCTTGCCATAAACTATAATTTGTGTTGCAATACCACAACTAATGTTTCTGCCCATTTATCTCACCCCTAAAAAGATTATACCTTATAATAAAAACGTAGTCAATAGGTTACATTAGTTTCTAAGAATAAAAAAATATTCTTAATTTTTGCTATTAACGATGAACAATATTATAGTTAATTTAAGTATTAAAAACTTTTACAGTAAAAATCCCATTTAATTTCAATATTCCTATTTTTAGATATATTATCAAACTTACCAATATATATTTTGTCTATAAATTCCTCAATTATAATTCTATTTAAACTATCAATTTATATTAGGTAAGCATTCAGCCCACTCTTTTAATCTATTACACTTATCTTCAATTTCATTTTGAATATCACTTCTTTTACGATGTTCATTATTTTCATCATAAAATGAAATTTCACTCCAAATATGAGTTCTAGAATCATATTCTACTTTAAATCCTTCAGGTAAAGTATCAAATTTATACTCTTTAGCAAATAAAATATAGTTTTCTGTTTTAGATACCTCTAACCAATAATCAAAACTATCATCTCTTACTTTTTTAATAATAACATCATTATATTTTTGATATTCATCTAAATTTTTAATATCCTCATTTAAATATTCATAGAATTCAATTTTATAATGTCCAGAACAACTAGCAAAAGTTTTATAGCCTTTCTTATTTAATAATGCCACTGCTGGCGCAATTAATTTATCACAAACAAATACTTTAGGATGATCTTCAGCATGTGTGTAAACTTCAAAACTTTCTTTATCTATAATACTATTTTTATCCATATTATTATCCCAATTTACTTAATTTTCTTAAAGTCTCTTTTAGCTTTTTCATAGTTAAAGAATATTCCACCAATAATCATCGGAGCATAATAATCAATAACTCGCCATAAAATTAATGATACTGATAAATACATCGAAGGAATAACAAATTCATATAAATGAACATAAGCATATTCCATACCGCCAGTACCTCCAGGGATTGGAACAAATGAACCAATTAAAAATTTAAATACTGATAAAACAAATATTGCTAAGAAGTTGTTATAAGGACATCCTATTGCTTTGAATACAAAAAACGGTACCGCAAAAGCAAATGCTAAAGCAAGACTTTCAAGTAATATTAACTTATAAAAATAAGATTTATTATTAATAAGTTCTTTATAACTTTTTTGATAATCTTCACAAGATTTTTTTATATTATTAATCTTTTCCTCTTTATTTTTTATTATCTTTAATTTACAAAGAATATTTATAAAAAACTGGCAAACCTTTTCACATAAACTAATTTTATACGATAATAAAACTACAAGAAATAATAAAAAGTAATTAATTAAAAAACCAATTATTAATATTATATTTAAAAAGCCTGTTGGCATCGCCCATTTAAAAATTAAATTTAATATTAAACTTATAATAGATAAAAAAACAATAGAACATTGTAAAATAATAAAATGTTTAATAAGCACCGTAGTTCCCTCTAAATAATTAACCCCCTCTTTTTTCATCTCAATTAACTGAAGTGGTTGACCTCCCGAAGAAAAAGGAGTTATTCCATTAAAAAATTTAGTCATTAAATATAATTTAAATGCACTAAGAAAAGAATAATCTTTCTTATGATTATTAACAAGTTTCTTTAAAAGTAATGTCTCTAGTAAAAAATAAACTAAATAAATAATAATAGCAAGTAAAAGCCACCATAAATTTGCATTATGAAGTACCTCTAAAGAAACTTTATAATTATCTTTTAAAAAGTACCATACTAAAAATATTGAAAGTAATAATACTAATCCACTATTTATCAATGTTTTACTTTTTTTCATATTAATCACTACTTCATTATACAACTAATTATATTATAAGGCAAATTATTTATGCTTATTACACTTTATTTTACCAAGCAAATATTCTTTATCAGATAAAATCTTTCCATTAAGATTATAATAATACTTTGTGTCTTTTTTATAATTTAAAAGAAGTTCATTTTTATTTATAACTTTTGAATATTTAATATCATAAAGCATTTTTTCTAAAATAAATTTTTCATAAATAATACTTTTATTTTTAATAACCTCAATAGTCTTATAAACAAATAAACTTATTATCAAATAATTATTAAAATTATATTTATAATTTAAAAATAAATA
>FR899406.1 GCA_000437315.1 Mycoplasma sp. CAG:472 | reverse complement strand
TATTTCAAAATGATAGTTATGTAAATATTTTTATAAATAGACTTTATAGTAAAGATATTAAATCAATAAATGATTTTAAAAATATTTTATATGAACAAATGCAAAATGATTTACAAAAAAGTGCTATTTTAAAAGAAAATATAAAAGTATATTCAAATTTTTATAATTCTTGTAAAATATTTTTACTATCTTCGAAAAGAAATGCTGCCGTATCTAAAAAAGTTACCGAAGATATAAAGCAAATATTAATTCTTATAAAAAATGAATATCATATATCTGATAAAGATTTAGCAATATATTTTAATGAACTTAATTTCTATAGTCAAAAAATTAAAGCATTTGATGAAAAACAAATTAATTTTATAAATGAATTATATTTAAAAATACCTACAATTGTAAATATGGGTTTTGAGATTATTACCTTAGAAGATATAAATCCAAATAGAAAAAATATTTTAGTTTCTTGTGCTGATTATATAAAAGATCAGATAGATAGACTAGATAAAGAAGAAATTATTTCTTTTATAACAGAATATAGTAAAGATTTCGAAGATGAAAAAGAAAAGAGTTATTTATATCAAAAACTAATGGAAATACTTCAAGAGGAACTACTTACTTATTATTCATTTATTTTAGATACTAGTATGTCACGTTCAAATGAAGAAAGAAAAATGTTAACCGAAGATTACTTTAAAGTACTTAATATTTATACAAATGTTAGAGATTATTATGAAAAAACATTTAATAAAGAAATTATAATCGAAGATGCTCATCTTCCCTTAAAAGAGGAAAACATCCTTATATACTCTACGTCTAAAGTAAATCCTCTTAATGCAAAAATTATTTCTGATCTAAAGGACATACCCGAAGAATATTATGAGAATATTATTAATCTTATTAATGGATTTAAATATGGAACTTTACCAAATGGAAGTATAAAAATGCTAAAAAATAACAGTAATTTAAAGGATGTTTATGAATTAAAAGGTTATCAAACTAGAATATTATTCAAACAAATTAAAGATAATATTTACTGTATACTTGGTATGTTTAACAAAAAAAGTGATAATGATGTAAAATCTTATAAAACAATTGGAAAAAGAGATATTCCTAAAAACATAGAGCTTTCTATCAAAATTGCTCCCGAGATAGAAACCGAATTATTTAATAAATTAAATCAAAATAAAAGAACAAGTACAATATAAAAAAGATGGAAAATTAATCGTCCATCTTTTTTAGAATATTACTTTTCAATATCGTTAGCTATATTTGCTATATTGATATTAAAACCTTTTAAATGTACTAAGTAATACCTGTGTACATATTATTATTATATACAAGTGCTACCAATTTATTATGGTAGTTTTTGGTAATTATCATTTTCTCTTTGATAATTAAGTGCCATTCCAATAGCAAAAACATATGCAAGAAAATAAAACCAAATCATTAAAATACAGATATTAGCAAGTCCTCCATAAAATGATGTATAAGAGGCATAATTTTGAATATAACAAGAATAAATTTCTGTAACAATTGTCCAAAGTATTGTTGTAAAAAGTGCTCCATAATTTGTATTATGTGATTTAATTTTTTTATCCGGAGCTAGTGTATAAATTATTTTTATTACGAAAAATAGTAATACTATCATAATTGGGCTTCGTAAATATTCAAATACTTTTATAACTATGTTAGTTGTGCCTGGATTTAAATTTACTTTTGTTATTAAATTTACCACTACACTACCAAATACAGGAACAAGTAATAAAAATATCAAAAGAAGTATTAAGATAATTGAAAGAACTATTGCCTTAAATCTTCGTTTAAACCAGCCTTTATTTTCTATATTATAAATTGTATTTGAACAAAGAATTACTGAATCCATACCATTACTTGATAAATAGTAACAAGTAAGTAATAGTATTGTTAATTTTAAACCTGTACTATCTGAACTTGTACTTAAAAGTAATCTTGCAACATCATTAGAAAATGCTTTTTCTAGAAAACTATAAATAAAATCCATTGAAAGATTAAGAACTGAGGCTCCATAAGTAAGAAGTGTTAAAGTTGGAACAATAGCAAGTACCATAAAAAATGCTAGTTGTCCTGGAAGTAATTTCATATCACTTCTTCTTATGACCTTAATAAATCTTTTATAAAACCGTTTAATCCTTGTTTTCATTTACTTCCTTTTGCTTTTTTAATACTTTTGTTGCCTCATTTAAAGCATCCTCAATAGTTTTAATTTCATCAATCTTCATTGAATAACCAAATTCTGCACCATAATCATAAGGAAGATTTTTAAATTCTTTATTTAGTTTATGAATATAATTAGTTATTTGTTTTTGATTATAACCTACAAGATAAACCACAAACTCATTACCATCTGTTCTAATTATATCGGAATTATCAAGCTGCGTTCTAATTAAAATATTTGCTGCTGCCTTAATTTGTTTATCTCCTTCTTCATAACCTTTTGTATCATTAATTTCCTGAAGTCTATTTAAATCTACAATAAGTATTGTCTGAGGATAAATTGTATTATTATTCCACACATTAATATTTTCAGATAAATAATTACGATTTTTAAGTAATGTTAGTTGATCTATAAATCTTAACTTATCATCTTTTTTTATCTTTTTAGCAATTGTTATTTTTCTAGTTTTTCTAATTACTAAATAAGCTACAATAAAAAATAATATTAGAAAATAAATAAAATATTTTGCAAGAAGTGATATAATAGCACCATTTTTTACTGTTTCACTATGGTTATTTATACCTTCATTTAAAATTTTATGACTATCTAAAACAGTAATATATTTATTAAGAAGTTTATATAATGCACCATTATCCTTAATTCTAAAGTTATAAACCTCTTTTAAACTACCACTTGTTCTAATTGTATAATTTCCAAGTCCATGAGTTTTATAATATTCATAAATATTACTATCAACCAAAATAATACAATCTTTATTATTAAGTTTAGTAAGTTCTTTAGCATTTTTATATGTTTTAATTTGAACACCGGAAACATTACTTAAATATGAATATAAAAGTGAATTATTTTGAACATATACTTCTTTACCAGTTAAAGCATTAATACTATTAATAACCACATCATTTTTAATATTGGCAATAACAACATAATTTACATCGACACCACTTGATGTTTTATTAAAACTATTTAAATTATAATAACCAAAGTAAGCATCTATTTCATTATTAGTAACGGCTTTATTAAACTTAGCAAAATTACTATACTTTTTAAAAGTAAAATCTGTACCGGAAAATGTCATAAATCTTTGTAAGTAAACAGCCACTATTCCACCATAGTTACCTCCAGAGATAACTTCATATGGAGAGTTATTTACATAACCATATTTATAACTAATAGAGCGCATTTTTTCTATTTCATATTCAGTTAATCCAAGTTTATTTGAAATTAAACTAAATAGATTTTCATCATAACTTTCTTCGAAATTTTCTTTCCAAGTGTCATAATATTTCTTAAGTATAGAACTTAAAATATCATCATTTGTAGTAAGTACATAATAAATATTTATATCACTAAAATGATAAATTATTTCTTTATTATTATTAAAAATATTATTTAAATATAAATGTAAAGGTACAATTGCATATTTATTTTCATTCATCGAAGTAAATAAACTATCAATATCTTCATAGGTTTTATAATTTAAACTATAGCTTGTTAAGTATTTTGATACATTAGATAAATCATTATTTAAAATAGCAATATTACTATTTGATATATCAGATAGATTTGTAATTATTTCACTATTATTTCCTATTAATACATAATGATCCTCATAGAAAACTTCATCATTATCAGTTAAAGATTGTTTTAAATTCAAAGAAACTGCACCATTTACAGAACCATAATTAAATGTAACTTTATTAATATTCAAATTATATTTTTCAGCAAAAGAATCAAGAAAATCATAAAATACTCCAGTACCATCACTACCAAATACTGATGAATTATTTAAAACATTTATACTAAGAAGTGTTTGTTTTTGACTATTTTCATCAATCCATTTTTTTTCATTTACTGTAAGAGTATTTGCCCTTAGGTACATAATAATTCCTACTACAGTACCTATTACTATTAGACAAATAAAAGTGCATATAAGCACTATTTTTTTATTTTTCTTCATCTGTATCCTCTTCTATTGGAGTATTATTATTCCATGAAATATTTTCAGCGGCACTATTTTTTGATGCCATTATTGTAAAATTATCACTTTGAATTATAAATTGAACATCATAATATGAAAGTGTATCCTCATCGAAAAGACTCATAGAGTTTTCCACTAACTTTTTAGCATTATCCAAAGTAATATTTTCATCAAACTTTATTTCAACATAAATAATTCTACCTTTAATATTAAAATCTACACTTTTAACATTTTCACTTTCTAAAAATTTTTCTTTGTAACTAGACTTAAATTCACTAGATATTTGATGTTTCTCAATACCATCAAGTCTATTACCATACTCATTTGTATCTTTTGAATAAAAGAAAGTTAGAGCAACACTGCATATTGCAATAAAACATATAATAAGTATTATTACAAGAACAAAAACCACCCTATTATTCTTCCATAATTTTTTCATTTCTCACCTCAAATGCAATTTAATTATACTACATAATATGACATAAATCAATTTACAAATCTATACGAGTAAAATTTAAGTTCATTTTAATATCTTTAAAATATATTTTTTTACCAGTTTCACTATTTAAAACATAAAGTGGTTTTTCATTTTCATCCTTTATTACAGAGTATTTTTTATACTTTTCATCTCTATTTAAAACGCTGCATACAAGTGTTAAAACATATTCTTCGTCTTTTGATGTAACGCAGTATACTTTTGATGCATATTCAAAATCCGCAAGTGTACCTGATATATTTAAATTAATTTCAACCATTTCTAATCTCTCCTTTCTTTTTTACATTTACAGTTTGACAGTTGGTAAACGTATATGATAAAATGATCTTATGGAAGCGATCCCACTGCTTGTGCAGAGGGTGTCGCTTCTTTTTTATTTGACAGTCAGTAAACGCATATGATAGAATGAATTTATGGAAGCGGTCCCACTGCTTGTGCAGAGGGTATCGCTTCTTTTTTTATTTGACAGACAGTAAACACATATGATAGAATGAATTTATGGAAGCGGTCCCACTGCTGTATGCAGAGGGTATCGCTTCTTTTTTATGTCTTAATGCACTATTTTCTTTTATAGATACCTAGTAAATCATTATCTCTTTTGACAATTATATAATTTAAATCTTGTTTATAGTTAAAAGCATTTTCTAAATTAGCATTAATTAACTCATCAGTCATATTATTATTATTATTTGTAACATCCATTATAAATGATTTTGCTTGTTTAATAACATTGTGACCAAATGAATATTTACTAGCTCCCCTTTTTATTTCTTTTAAATCTAAAGGTTCAGATAAGAAATTATAATCTGCACTAATTATATTTCGCTCTTCTCCAATTTCAAATCTTAACTCAACTTTACCTCCAATAGTTTTAATTAACCAAAATGCTACATTTATTTCGTTATTTCTAAAATTAAACTTATTTTGATTATTAAGTTTATAAGTTTTTCCATTAACAATAATTTCTTTAGCAAATGATATATTATGATTATTGGGAACTGTAAATAATAGAAAATTTTCTGTAACATCTTTATAAATATTAGAACCTTTTGAAAGATGTCTTAATTTAGATTTAAAATAATATTTCATATTTTCATTTCTTATATTGTATAAATTATTTTGCATATTTTTTTTACTTTTTTTGAAATAAATTAATCTAGCACTTAAAATTAATTTTATGTCATAATATTTCTCCTTTCTTTTTACTTTACGCTTATTTTACTTTTTTAAAATTTTACTATGTCATTTTAAATTTCTCCTTTCACTATACTTATTACCGGAAAATTTCTGATTTCCTCCTTTTTTGTTTAAATTTCCTAAAAAAAGTTAAAATTTTACACTTTTTTGACACTTTTCATCAAAATATTTAACACTTATTTTACATATAATTTTATGTAAAGTGATTTACATTTAAACATTAAAAAATAACTAGATTCTTTTCTAGTTATTTTAAAATATAATTTATAAATATTGGGCCTAATATCAAAAGCATCATAAGTGGTAGAAATAAAAGTACTGATACTATAGATATTTTCATAGGCATTTTATTAATACTTTCTTTAATATCAAGGATTCTTTTATCAGTTAAGTAGTTTATTTGATTAGTTAAAGCTCCTTCGATACTATTACCAAATTCATTTGCTTCGATAATATTTAATATTACATTACAAACACTTTTCGAAGGTATTCTTTTCATTAAATCCCTTAAGCCCTCGGTTAAAGATTTTCCATAACCTACTTCATCAAGCATTCTTTTAAACTCAGTACTTAAATCACTATCAATACTTTTAGAGGTAATACTTATACATAATTTTAAATTTCTTTCACTTTGAATAGTTAAATTCAATACCTCAAAAAAGAATATTGCATCGCTTTCTAGTTTTCTTGCTCTTTTTTTAATTTTGACATCAATACAAATATATTCAAAAAATATATAGAATAAAAATGTTAGTATTGGAGCAATAAAATATCCTGAATTAAAATAGTATATTGAAACTATAAATATAAGTAAAGATAAGATAATTCTAACTGTTAGAAATTCATTAATATTAATTTTCTTATCATAGGATAAATAATTAAATTTACTTTCTAAGGCTTTAATCGAAGATGTTGAATATATATTTTTATAAAAATCATTTACTTTCATACTTTCTCCACCTTCGTTATTTTCTTAATTGTTATAATATAAATTACATATATAAGTAGAATAAAGAAATCAATTATAATACCTATTTTTGTAGTTATTAATACTTTAAAATAATCTTTATTAAGCATAGTAATAACAATTATAAATACAAATGGTATAACGACCAAAATACGATAAAGCATTTTACTTGAACTTGTTAAAGAATTAAGTTCATTTTTTATTTTTAATTTATCATAAAAGTGTTTTTCAATCATATTAAATACTGAAACTATATTACCACCAGTTTTATTTAAAAGTGATAATGATGATGTAATATATTTAACTTCCTCAACCTTTACTCTATTATAAAATCTTTCAAATACTGTAAGAAGATCAAGTCCATAATCAATATCTTTAGAAATAATTTCAAATTCCTCTTTTATAGGACTTTCTGTAGAGGTTTTAACAATATTAATTGCTTGCCAAATATTTTTTCCACTTTTAAAGGCACTATTCATAATAACAATTGCTTGTAAAAGACCTGCTTCAATAGTATTTCTTTTCTTTTTATAAACTATTATTAAAATTATATCTATCATAAAAAAGCTTACAAATGAAAGTATTATAAAAAGTGATAAATCTGTTTTAACACCCTTTAAAATAGACATTATTACATAAAGAATATCAATAAATATCATATATAATATTTTAATAGAAACATAATCAATTGAACTTAAATTATTACTTTTATTATAAATTAAATATTTTGAAAGCCTAACAGAATATTTTTTAAGTATTACTGACTTACTATTTAATTTAGATATCTTTTTAATTATTTTTAAAAAGAATATCATTAATCTATCAACAAAACTTATAGTATTATTTTCACTTACATTAACTATAAATTTTTTTAATTTATTTTCTAGTTTTATAGAAAAATATAATCGCACAAAAAGAAATGCACATATTATAAATATTATGCATATACCAAGTATTACAATTATTTTTGGTAGCATTTCTTTCATACAAATCCTTTCTATTTAAATATTTTTCTTATATCCTTAAAACCATAACTTTCAAGTCTTTTTATACAGTTAGGTATTTTTTTACTTACTTTAAAACTTCCATTTACTTCACCAATATCTGTAATACCCTCTTGGTTAAATGTAAATATATCATTAAGCTCTATTTCATCACCATTAAAACCAACAATTTCAGATATTCCACTTACTTTTCTTTTACCATCAGAAAGTCTTTCAATATTTATAGTAATATTAATTGCATTATAAATATACTCTCTTACTGCTCTTACTGGTAAATCAATATTTGCCATTAAAACCATTGTTTCAAGTCTATGAAGTGCATCTAAATTACCATTTGCGTGTAGAGTTGTTAAACTTCCTTCATGACCTGTATTCATAGCTTGTAACATATCAAAGGCTTCTTTTCCTCTTACTTCACCAACAATAATTCTATCTGGTCTCATACGAAGTGAATTTCTTACTAAATCTCTAATTGTTACTTCTCCACTTTTTTCATAGTTTGTTGTTCTTGTTTCAAGTGTAATAACATGAGGTTGAGAAAGTCTTAGTTCTGCAGCATCTTCAATCGTTATAATTCTTTCTTTTTCTGGTATAAAACTACTTAAGATATTTAAAAGTGTTGTTTTACCACTTCCAGTTCCTCCGCATACTAAAATATTAAGTTTAGATTTAACACATGCTTCCAAAAATGTTGCCATATCTGGTGTAATAGTTCCAAGTCTTATTAGTTCATCTGCCGAAGAAATACTTGCTTTAAACTTTCTTATTGTAATAACTGGTCCTTTTGTTGCAAGTGGTGGAATAACAGCATTAATACGTGATCCATCTTTTAAACGAGAGTCTACCATTGGTGATGATGAATCAATAGTTCTTCCCATTGGCTCTATTAACTTTTGAATTGTTCTAATAATATGTTCATCATTAATAAAGGAAACACTTTCATCCTTAATTAAATTACCATCAAGTTCAATATATATTTCACTTGGAGAATTAACCATTATTTCAGTTATATTTTCATCCTTTAAAAGTTCTGTTAAAGGTCCATAACCATTTATTTCATTTTCAATTAAATTATATAAATAATTTCTTTCCATTGAGGTAAGTTCTATACCTACAACAGCTTTATCAATTTCCCTTGAGATAAATGAAGTTATATTATCTTCATTTTTAAGATTTAAATCAATTATATTTTCTACAATTTTAGTTCTTAAACTATCAAGTAAATCTTTATTGGAAAATACATCATAGTCCACTATATTATTATTATTTTCAGTATCATCATATTTAAATACCTCTTTTAAACTACTCATTATTTTCCTCCATATCATTATAAATACTCATAAAAACTTTATTTGCTTTAGGATAATATTTACTAAACTTTTTATCTAGTGTAATAATACTTCCATCAAATACAAGTGAATCATAATTTTTCATAAAGAATTTACTAGTTAAATTATAATCTACTCCAGTTCCAATCATTTTCTTAATATCATATAAACTATAATAATTTTTATAAGGATTTGTACTTTCATTTAATAATACTTTATAATTTGTTTTACCAGCAACTTTAAAGATATTAATCATACTACGCATATTTTTAATATTAAGTAAATCATTATTCATTATAAATAAAACATTATCTACATTATCAAGTAAATCAATATTTACATTAGAACAATCACTATTTGTATCAATTATTATATAATCATATGAATATATACTTTTTTCTAAAATAAATTTAATAAAAGCATCATTTATTTTAACTCCTTGTCTTGGATCACTAGAACTTGCTAAAAAAAGTATATTATCATTATATTTAGTTACATAATCACTTATATCAGTAAATTTATTATTACTATAATCACTATAAAGATCATATATATTTTTATTACTTTCTTTATTTAATAAAAGACCTATACTTCCAAAAGATAAATCAAAATCTATTATTAAAACTTTTTTATCTTGCATAGCAAAAAAACCACTTAATAAAGTAGCAATACTGCTTTTACCAGTTCCACCTTTCGAAGAAAATAAACATATACTTTTACCCTTTTTTCCCATACTAGCCTCTTTGGTATTTTATTTTACCATTTTCCTTAACCCCTGTTATATTAATATCAATGTCATAAGAAGATTTATTAATTAATTTTCCAAGTAAACTAGGAATACTTGTTTTAAATGAAATATTATAGCCTAAAGAATTATCAATCTTTAAATCTTTAACATCAATATCATTATCTTTATACATATTTATTATATCAAATAAATTATCATTTGAATAGTTTTTTGCAATAATAGTTTTAGTAACTGAATATATTTTATGTTTATTATATGCTATATAACTTACCTCAATTAAATAAGAAAATAGTGTTATCATAATTGGTATACATATTATAAATAGCACTAATACTTGTCCTTTTTTATTCATAAACAATCCTTTTTACAGTAACATTATATTTATTACCAGTTACTACACTTACTACTGGACTATATATTTCTATATCTTTACTTACAACATATTCAGTTCCTTTATTAACACTATTTTTAGTTACATTTACATCAGAGTAAGTAGTATCATCAAGTATAACATCTTCGAGTATACCCTCCAATTTACTTTTCTCACTATATATTCTTACGCAATCAAAAACGGCCAACATCATCATAATAAATATTGGTAATATAATTATAAATTCAATTAATGCTTGCCCTTTTTTATTCATAATTTCCTTTCAATTTTTTAAACTTTACAATTTCTTTGTTGAATTTTCAAAATCGGCAGTGCGGGGCGGATACTGACGCCACGCACATTACCTTAGTTCTTACATTACCCAACACGATATGCGTTATCCTTAGTTCCATCTCCTGTACCTACAATTTTTAGGATACTAGAATCTAGATAAAATGTCGGACGCACCGCAAACTGGAAGTCGTCGACATAGTTGTTGCCGTCGAGGATCACAAAGCCTGCCCCGTTCAAAGCAGCAGCATCACGCGAATACGAAGAATAAGGGGAAAGTAACCATTCTCCACTACTTACAAAATTATTTTGTGATTTAAATACCCAATCATTATTTTTACAATCACTA
>FR899405.1 GCA_000437315.1 Mycoplasma sp. CAG:472 | reverse complement strand
TAGAAAGTTTTAAAGAAATGGAGGAAGATATAAATTGATAAAGACACTCATAAACTTAAATGAGGTGGCTTATGTTTAATATAATAGAAACTTTCAAAGATGATTCTCCTAATTTTAATGAACTGGTAATTAAATTTATTAAAAGTAAGGTAAATAGTGACTGACACGATGTGCCAAATTAAATTTGTATGGTATAATTTAATTGGCTTTAGTTGTTATACAACAAGGAAAGGAGAGTAAGCTTGTATAACACTTTAAATGTGATGCCAGATTACTACAAAGCAGGAATTTATATAAGATTATCAGAAGCTGATGAGGGTAAATCTTACGAATCTGAAAGTGAGAGCGTCCTTAATCAAAGAAATATACTAATGAATTTTATCAAAGAAAAAGGATTTATTTTTGTAGATGAATATGTAGATGATGGATATTCTGGTACTACTTTTGATAGACCAGGATTTCAGAGATTAATTGAAGATATCAAAGCCAAAAGAATTAATCTTGTAGTAGTAAAAGACTTATCAAGATTAGGTAGAGATCATATTTTAACAGGATATTATGTTGAAACTTTCTTTCCAGAAAATGGAATAAGATTTATTTCTATGTTGGAAGGATACGACAATGCGATTAATCAAGCAAGTAATGACTCAGCAACGTTCCAGAAAATGGAATAAGATTTATTTCTATGTTGGAAGGATACGATAATGCGATTAATCAAGCAAGCAATGATTCAGCAACATGGTTATTTGCTTGTAATGATTATTATAGTAAACAAAATTCTATTAAAATTCGTAATGTTTTAAATGACAAAAGGAAAAATGGTAAATTTATTGGAAGTGCTCCAAGTTATGGATATTTAAGAGATCCAAATGATAAAGGACACTTAATACCAGATCCGGAGTATGCATGGGTGGTAAAAAAGATATTTGATATGGCTTATAACGGAGTAGGGCTTTCTGAAATAACTACTTATTTGAATGATAATAATATTAAAACACCTAGTAGTTTGAAGAGAAAGAATCCTAATTCAAAAGCTAAATATAATCCTATGTGGACTATTTCTTCTGTTAAAAAGATTTTAAAAAATCAAATGTATGTTGGTGATATGGTACAAAGTGTACAAACTAAAGTATCATATAAATCCAAAAAGAAAAAATCATTACCAAAAAGTAATTGGGATATTGTTAAAAACACCCATGAGCCATTAGTAGATAGGTTTATATTTGAAAGTGTTCAAAATAATATTAAAAGAACTACTAAAACTACTATTACTAAGAGAGAAAAAAGGTTATTTGAAAATTTATTATATTGTAAAGAATGTGGTAATACTTTAACAATTTCTTATAGAAAAAATCATGATTATTGGACTATTAATTGCAATAGATATTCAAGAGATCCTAAAAGAAGAATGTGTGAACCTCATTTTAGTCCGTATGATAAATTAGAGAAAGCATTACTAGAAGTTATTAAAAATACTTGTAAAAAGTATTTAAATAAATTAGATTTATCAGAAATATCTAAAAGTATTAATAAAAAAGATGATAGTGATGTTAATAACAGTATAAATGATTTAAGAAAGCAAGAAAAAGCCTTAATTAGTAAATTAGATATGTTGTATCAAGATAAATTTAATGGCATAGTATCTGAAGAAATGTATTTAAGAATTTCTAGAGAAACAGAAAATTCTCTAATTAAAATAAGAGAGAAAATTCAAAGTTTACGAGATGCAAAAAATGATAAAAAGATTAATAAGAACGATTTAAAAAATTACGAAGATAAAATAAGAGAATTGATTGATATTGATAATCCATCAAGAGAATTAATTGGAGCTTTAATAGATAAAATTATTATAGATAAGGATAGAAACATAGAAATTATCTATAAATTTAGTATGTTAAATGCTTAGAACTTTGTCGCAAGTTGCGACAAGGTGTACATAAAAATTTGATAAACTACTTATACAGGACAAAAAATAATTGATATAAGAACAAACATTTGATATAATATATAGCAAGGGAGGTTAGTTAAAATGAGTAATATAGAAGAATATACTGAAAAAACTTTTGAAAGTATAAAACATATTGATGAATATGGAAATGAATTTTGGGAAGCAAGAGAATTAATGCCTTTACTAGAATATAGCAAATGGGAAAATTTTCATAAAGTTATAAAACGTGCAATGATTGCTTGTGAAACTAGTAATAATAAAGTAAGTGACCATTTTCCCGAGTTCAGGAAAATGGTTGACATAGGATCAAAGACAAAAAGGGAAACTATTGATTATCGTTTATCTAGATATGCTTGTTATTTAATAGTTCAAAATGCAAATCCTAGAAAAAAATCAGTCGCTCTTGGGCAAACTTATTTTGCAGTACAAACTAGAAAACAGGAAATTACTGAATTAGAATATTCAAAGTTAACTGAGGATGAAAAAAGATTATATACTAGAATTCTTGTTAATAATAAAAATAAATATTTATTTAAAACTGCTAGAGAAGCAGGTGTAGAAAATTTTGGCAAATTTAATAATTATGGATATAAAGGACTTTATAATGGAGAAACAGCTAAACAAATAGCAAAACGTAAGAACATAAGAGAAAATGAAGATATTCTTGATTATATGGGGAGTGAGGAATTAGGTGCGAATTTGTTCCGTATTACACAAACAGAAGCTAAACTAAAAAAAGATAATATAGATAATGAAGATGATGCTTGTTTAACTCATTATAATGTAGGTAGAACCGTTAGAAAAGCAATTGAGGAACTTGGTGGTAATATGCCAGAAACTTTACCAACTCCAGAAAAATCTATAAAAGAATTAGAGAAAGATGAATTACAAAAAATTGGAAGTAATCAATAATTATTAAAACTATTGAAAATAGATGATATATCCCATTTTGGTGTAAACACCAAAATCGTAAAAAATAAAGAGTAGTTACACTTTAACCATCACCAGGTGGCGATGGAGCCGAAATAATATATGCACTTCGAAATAGTGATGCACTGTCTAAATTAATTGCAAAAGAACTAGAATCCTCAGGCCAAAATGTTAGAAAATATTACCAAAGAAGACTTCCAAGTAATCCGTCAAAAGATTATTATTATTTACTTAGAGATACCCCAAATAATGAAACTTTAATTGTAGAGTATGGATTTTTAGATAGTACTGGTGATGATGTAAATCTTATAAAAAATAATTGGGAGGATTTAGCTGAAGCAGTTGTTAAGGCTCTTGCAAATTATATTGGTGTTCCTTATTCATTAAATGAAGAAAGTGATTATTATGTAGTTAAGAAAGGCGATTCTTTATGGAGTATAGCTAAAAAATATAACATGACAGTTGATGAACTTAAATCAATTAATAACTTAAAATCAAATTTATTATCAATTGGCCAAAGACTAAAAATAAAAGAAAGTAATGATAATCAAAATATTTATATAGTTAAAAAGGGAGATACCTTATATAAAATTGCTAATATGTATGGAACTACTGTAGATAATTTAAAAGCATTAAATAATTTAAAAAGTAATAATCTAAGTATTGGTCAAAAGTTAATTGTTCCTTCGAAAAATAAAATATATATAGTTCAAAAAGGTGATTCACTGTGGTCTATAGCAAGAAAATACGATACTACCGTTGATAGTATTAAAAGGAATAATAATCTTTCTACAAATGTTTTACAAATAGGTCAAAAGTTAAAAATATGAGTTTAAAATAATTCATATTTTTTTATATTTTTTATATAATATAATTAGCACTAAACATTGACAAGTGCTAATAATTTTAGTATAATAATATACGTAAAAAGGAGGAATGAATTATGTTTAATCAAAATAATGAAGAAAATGAAAACGTTCTTGAAAAATATGGACGTAATATAAATGACGATGTAAAAAATCGTAAAATTGATCCAATTATAGGACGAGATGAAGAAATAAGAAGTATAACTAGAATACTTTCTAGAAAAACTAAAAATAATCCAGTTTTAATTGGTGAACCTGGTGTAGGTAAGACTGCAATAGTCGAAGGACTTGCTCAAAGAATTGTTAAAGGTGATGTTCCAGAAAGTCTTAAAAATAAAACAATTTGGGAACTTAATATGGCCTCACTTATCGCTGGTGCAAAATATCGTGGTGAATTTGAGGAAAGACTTAAAAAGGTTTTAGATGAAGTTAAGAAAAGTGAAGGCAATTTAATAATGTTTATTGATGAAATTCATTTAATTGTTGGAACAGGTGCAACTGAAGGTGCAATGGATACAGGAAATATTCTAAAACCAATGCTTGCACGTGGAGAGATACATGTTATTGGTGCTACTACCTTAAACGAATATCGTATGTATATTGAAAAAGATGGTGCACTTGAAAGAAGATTTCAAAAAGTAACAGTTTGCGAACCAACAGTCGAGGATACAATAACAATTCTTCGTGGTTTAAAAGAAAGATTTGAAATATATCACGGAGTTACAATTCAAGATAGAGCTTTAGTTAGTGCGGCAACTTTATCAAATAGGTATATTACAGATAGATTTTTACCTGATAAAGCCATAGACCTTGTTGATGAAGCATGTGCTACAATAAGAGTTCAAATGGATAGTGTTCCAACAGCTCTTGATGAAATAACTAGAAAAATATTAACATTACAAGTTGAGAAAGAAGCATTAAAAAAAGAAAAAGATGAACTTTCTGTAAAAAGACTTGAAAAGATTGATGAAGAACTTTATGATTTAAAAGGTAAAGAACAAGAGTTAAGTACTAAATGGAAAGAAGAAAAATCTATTAATGAAGATATCAAAAAAGTTAAATCTGATATATCTAAATATACATTTGAACTAGAACAAGCAGAGAATAATTATGATTTAGAAACTGCCGCAAGGATAAAAAACGGAATACTTCCAGAACTTAGAAATAAGCTTGATGAACTTTCTAAAAAAGGTGATGAAGGAATACTTTCAGATACTGTTACAAATGAAGATATAGCAAATGTTATAAGTAAGTGGACAAATATTCCAATATCTAAACTTATGAGTAGTGAAAAAGAAAAGATTCTTAATCTTGAGGATAATTTAAGAAAAAGAGTTAAAGGACAAGATAAGGCTTTAAAACTTGTATCCGATGCAATTATTCGTTCAAGAAGTGGTATCAAAGATCCTAACAGACCAATTGGTTCATTTATGTTTTTAGGACCAACAGGAGTAGGTAAAACAGAGGTCGCAAGAAGTCTTGCTTATGAACTATTTGATGATGAGCATCATATGGTAAGAATAGATATGAGTGAATATATGGAAAAATATTCAGTATCTAGACTTATTGGTGCAGCACCAGGTTATGTTGGTTATGAAGAAGGAGGACAACTTACAGAAAAAGTAAGAAGAAATCCATATTCAATTGTACTTTTTGATGAAATAGAAAAAGCACATCCAGATGTACTTAACTTATTATTACAAATTCTTGATGAAGGAAGACTTACTGATTCTAATGGTCGTACTGTAGATTTTAAAAATACTATTATTATAATGACATCAAATGTTGGAAGTGAATATATTATTAATGGTGAAGAGGATAAAGTTACCTCTGAACTTCCAAAATATTTTAAACCGGAATTTTTAAATAGACTTGATGAAATAATAATTTTCAATAAATTATCAAAAACCGATTTAAAAGAAATCCTTGATAAAATTATCGAAGAAATTGAAAAAAGATTAATTGATATTAATGTAAAAATTAATCTTACTGATAATGCCAAAAATTATTTTATTGATAATGGTTATGATGAATATTATGGAGCAAGACCACTTAAAAGACTTGTTAATAATAAACTAGAAACGCTAATTGCTAAAAAACTTATAAATAATGAAATCAAACCAAATACGATAGTTAATGTTGATTATATTAATAATGAATTAAAGGTTAGTTAAACTAGCCTTTTTTTTAATGTATTTCTTTACATACTCCTGGATCTGGTTTATAGAAACAATGGTTTTTATATCTTCCAGATAGGTTTTGAGTATACCAAGTATTTTTACAAGAATCACCTTTTTTCGGAGCATAAAACCATAATGCGTTTGTTGCGGGGTAATAATATTCTCCATCTAAAATTCTTTTTGCTAAATTTTTTTCCATTGTAGTCGCAGCAGCTTCGAATAAAGAACTTGTAGTTCCCACAAATTGATTTTTTTGATAAATTGCATTATAAACACTATTAATATTTTTAAAAGTTAAACAATTTGCTAACACTCTATTTACTACAACATTTCCAACCATTAACATTCCTAGTTCTCCTTCGTTTAAGGCTTCCGCACGCATTATTCTTGCAAGTAAATCAAGTTCTTTTGAATTATATGAAACAATCATTATATCACCGCTATAATATATGCATAAAAAAAGAAAATTGTTATTTCTTAAAAAAACTTAACAATTTTCCAACACTAAAAATTATTTTATCACTATTTTTAATAGCAACTGTTTTAAATATTGCTTTTCCTCCAATAGTAAGCGAAGAAATTAAAGCTGCAGTTATTACACTTATTAAAGATATATTAACTTTAGTTATGTTTGCTATTGATATAGCAAGTACAGCACCAAGTCCTCCAGAAACAATACCGCATATATCTCCAACAATATCATTACATATACTAGATATTTTAACATTGTTTTTAATAAGTTTAATTGTTTCTTTAGCACCTTTAATTTTTTTAGCATTCATTGAGTGAAATGTTGATTCTTTACTTGTAAGACTGCTTGCTCCAATCATATCAAAGATTATACCAATTGCTATAACGAGTAATATTATAAGTATCATTACCACTATGCTAGCATGACTTGATAAATAATTTGTTGAGAAACTGAAGATGGTGGATAATATAAAAGTCCATAAAAAAACTTTATATACCCAGTTATTTTTTTTCATATAACCCTCCTATAAAGTTATTAAAAATGTTATGGTTTATTATAAATTAATCTTACGGCTTTGGTCGAGTTGAATTTCTCTATTTTCTCTCCCTTGGTTACCCTTAGGCGATTTCTCTTTAAAGAAAATAATTAGTAGTTGCCTAACTAATGACTCGATTGCCACATAGTCCGCACTTCAATCTTTATAATAAATAACACGCTAGAGGTTTTCCCTGACACATCTAAACTATTCTTATTCGCTTTTGCAGTTAAGATTTCATCAACATTATTATTCGTTAAATCCCTAATAACCACGCACGACATGAATAACTCTTCCTTTTTTGCTTAATTACAGGGGGTTAGTCATATGCCGTTATGATTTCCCTATAATTTTAAATTACATATTCACCCCAACTTGGGCAGAAGCAGCAAATATATAAAGTGCAATTGTATCAATTAATGGATTTTTAGCCCCATCTTCAAATAGTGATTGTGACTAGCATAATGCACCACATAAATATTATATCAAACCTACAAAATTTTGTCTAGTAGGTGTACACTTTAATTATATGCACAATTTTTTTCTTGATTACGGCGTTTAACTATGATATAATGTTTTTGCCGTAGGGGCGTGGTATAATGGTAGCATAGGAGTCTCCAAAACCTTTGTTATAAAAGTTAAAAAGACTGATTTTACCTTATAACTACTGGGTTTATCAAATGTTATGTTTTGAACTGGTGGCACTTTTGGTGGCATAAGTATAAATTTGAAACATATCATTTCGAATTAAATTAGTTTATAAATGATAATAATATATCATTTTATAATATAAATTGTTTGCTCTTAATTGAGCATTTATAGGGGTATAATATAGTGGTAGTATGATGGTCTCCAAAACCATTCGCGAGGGTTCAAATCCTTCTACCCCTGCCAGAAAATCAATCGTTTTTAAACGATTTATATATATATACTAGTAAGAAATCTTACTAGTATTTTTATTTTCTATTGAGACCATTATACACATAATTAATTTTTTTTGCAAACTGACTTGATTAATTTTTTCATGAGAGTTAACATCTCAAACGAGGTGATTTTAGTTGAGTAAATATGTTTATGAGAATCATGAAGTTGAAGAAGGATTATTTGTAACATTACAATTAATTGATGCTATCGACATGAAATATAGTTGTTGTTTTCCAGCTGATATTGAAAAGGATATTGAAAAATTGTCTAGGCACTTAGTTAAATATGTTGAAGGTGAAGACAAACATCCTAATGTAGATATTGAAAATACAAAACTTATACAGCAGTTTATATATAATAAGGATGATATTGATAAAATAGAAAAAAATCACAAATAGTATTATATAATGTATGTTATGTGTTATAATGTTTTTGCAGGTGGTTGTTTATGGATAAATTTGAAAGATTAAAAGATATAATTAGAAATAAAAAAAATGATTTTAATATAAATAATTTTGTATTGGATACTAAAGGTTCTAAATCAAATATAAGTGATTATGCTATTGATTATAAACAAATAGAAAAACATCCTTATATTATAAATCTATTAACTTACGAAAAATCCATTCCTGAAAAGAAAAAAAATTATGGAAATAAACTTGATTATGAAATGAATAAGTATTATTTTCTTAAATTATATATAAATAAAGAAGAAGAATTATTAGAAATAACATTAAATAAATCATCTACAAAAAAAGATATACATTTATTATTTTTGAAATATCTTGATAAAATAAACTTCTTGAATATAAATGACTTCTTAGAATATTTATTTAAAGTTCTTCAGTAGAACTATATAATAACTACTTTTAAATGAGTAGTTATTTTTGATAATTTAAATGTCGATTTTTGTGTTATAATTATATAGTAGTAAAAATTATTTTGGGAGTAGTATTATCCTTGGCTTTGGTGATACTACTCTTTTTTTGTTCAAGAAAGGATGGCTATTGTGAATATTAAGGAGATTGATTATGAAACTGATTTTGGAAATGTAAAAATTAAATTAAATGTTTTAATGGATAAGAAACATATATCAATAAGTACTATGAGTAAATTAGCAAATGTTAAATATGAAATAGTGAAAAAATATTATTATGGTGACAATTATGCTTTTACTTCAGAAATACTTGCAAAATTTTGTTATATTTTAGATTGCAAAATAGATGATATATTAGTATATGAAACCTCGAAAGACTATGTAAATCAAGGCTAAACAAAGTAAAAGGAGTTTATAAAGAGTTTATAATTTATCATATAAAGTGTTTGATTTTTATAAAGTCAAGGGATAAAATGATTATAATAAGTCATAATTATGAAGAAGGATGAAAAAAATCCTTTTTTCATTTATTCCACAAATTGGGAATTGACTTAAAAAATACCGAATGCTATTATAGTCAACAAGTATTTAAAAACGGTCTTATATCGTAATACTTTGGGGGATTGAATAATATGGGTTGGATTAATTATCATAGAGATTATTATACTGATGAAAATCAACAAAGAATCTTCTCCCCTTTTTTTAATAATAGCAGTAATAATTACAAGAGAGCAAACTGACTTGTTAATAGTCTTTGCTCTCTTTTTGTTTGGAGGAAGAAATTATGAGAAAAAGAAGAACTGACTTTTTAAACGATTATGTTGCTAATCAGTATCCCATTGAAAAATTTAAAGAATTAATTTTTATAACACTTGATATTGTAGAAAATTTTTTACTTACATTAGAGTGTGGGTATAATTATAATTCATCGTCAATTGCATCTTATGGGGAAAAATATGGTTCTTCTCAAAGAAATACTAATTCTAAAATTGAGAGCATTATAATTAAAAATATGAAAGATGAAGAAAAAATGAGTAATTTTTTAAACTGCTATTTCTCTGCTTACTCTACTTTAAATAAAGATGAAAAAGATATTTTTGATGCAACATTTGTTGATAGATTAACGGATCAAGAAATAATTGGAAAATATAAAACATATTCAAAGCATATTACACAAGTTAGGAAAAGTGCAATTATTAAATTTTGTTTAAAAAGTGGTTTAGATAAATTTGTTGATTTAATTAAATAAATAATAACGAGTTTATAGGGATCTCGTTATAAAAAAACTAAATTTATAAGATAAGGAGGTGAAAATTTAGAAACTTGTAATCCATACTACTCTACAAGATTAGGTAAATTATATAAGGGTGATTGTTTAAAAGTTATGGATTATCTTATTGAACAAGGAATTAAAGTTGATGCAATTATAACGGATCCGCCATATGCTGTAACATCATATTCATGGGATCAAATTATTCCATTTGATCAAATGTGGGATAAGCTTTCCAAATTGATTAAAGATGATGGTGCTATTGTCCTTTTTGGCAATGAGCCATTTAGTAGTAGTTTGAGGATGAGTAATCCTAAATTCTATCGTTATGATTGGAAATGGATAAAAACACAAGTAACAGGATTTCAAAATGCTAAATATCAACCATTAAGATGTTATGAAGATATTATGATATTTTCGAAATGTGGTGCTGTTGCATCTGCTAAACCACCAATGAGATATTTTCCACAAGGTATTATTCCAGTTAATCTTAAAGTCACAACAAAACCTATAAATTATTTAGGTGATAAAAAAAGTGATGAAAAAGTTAGTTATACCCAAGAGGAAGCTAATTTTCCAAGAAATGTTATTCAATTTGCAAGAGAAACTGATTTATATCATCCCACACAAAAGCCAATTGTTTTGATGGAATATATTGTATCTACCTATTCTAAACGAGGTGACCTAGTTTTGGATTTCACAAGTGGAAGTGGGTCTACCCTTTTAGCATGTGAAGTTCTAAATCGAAGATGGATCGGAATTGAACTTACTGACAAATATTGTGAAGTTATAAAAAAAAGAATTCAAAAAGGAATTCAACTAAAATTACAATTTGAATACGATAATGAGAACACATAATGGGAGGGATTTTTTTATAAACAAATTATTGTATAAAAAAAGTCGAAAAAACAAAGCACTCATTTTATTCGACTACTCATATTATAACAAAAATGCAAAACTATTGCTAGGAGCTATATACTAATGGAAAGCATATTACAGGATGTTTTAAAATTAATAAATGACGCTATGGGATATTTAAGGTTGTTCGTGATTGGTGGAACAGCTTTTTTTGTCGTCAAAGACTACGCTCTTAAAATGGCATCAAGTGATGATAATCAAAAAGCAAGTTATGATCGAAAAATAAAAACTACAATAATTGCAGGTGTATCTGCACTTGTCACAACTCAATTCGTATCATGGATTTTAGGATATTTTAAATAATGAATCAAAAAGATTTTAAAAAAACAATAAATGAAATTTTAACAGAGGGTAAAATTGAAGGTAAAGATATTAAAAATATTGATACATTAAAGTATTTACTTGATGATAGAAAAATTAACAAAAGTTTATATGATGGTTTCACTAAAAATTATGAGATGGAATATGGTTCAAATCGTGATTATATTTTAATGAAAATACAGGATATGCTTTATAGATTACATTTATTAGTTAATTATAATTTTGTTGAAAGATATGGAATAATTGATAAGAACAATATTAGAAATGCAATTAGTATTTTAATTGATAATGATGATATTGATTTTTATGATGCTGTATCTTTTGATGATTCAGATTTTGAAATTGTTGACTTACAAGATTTTGATGTAAGAAACGTGCTATGTATAAAAAATATATGAAAAAGAAAACTTGGCATTCATTCGTAAAAAGTCATAATTTAGTTAATCGAATTTATGATATGCTAGATTACTTCCACTGCTTTGATGAAGTAAAAAATGTGGAGTTAGCAAAAAATCAAATAAAAAATAAGATTCGAAGTATTTATTATGTTGAAACTCTAGCAAAATACTTTGATGATAAAAAAAATAAACATATAAAAAACATAGAGTTAAGATGTAATCTAATTGATTTAATAAATGATTTAGATTATTTAAAACAATATCTTTATAAATAAAAATTTGACATATATTAAAATAAGAGTTAATATCTCCTAAAAAGAAGGTGATCTTATCAAAAAGAAAATTATTGGATTATTGATTGGTTTATTAATCATTAGTATTATTTTTATAATAGGTTTATTTTTGTATAATTTCCATAATAAATATGATTCAAAAAATAAAAATAATCCATCTGTTGTAGAAAAAAAGAATTCTGAGAATAAAAAAGCTGTTAAAGATGAAGTAAAAATCAAAGATGAAAATGTTGATAAAAAAGATGATGTGAATAATGACGATACTACTTCAAAAAACAATGAATCAAAAGAGACCAAAACTAATAATTCAAACAAATCAAATATTCAGTCAAACGAAAACAAAAATAACCAGAAAACAACAACTTCCGAAATAACTCAACCACCTGTTCAACAAGAAGAACAAAAGGAAGAATCGAATAATAATGTTAAAGCAAATAATCCGTGGGATATTCTTGGAATCACAGAAGATCAATATTATAATAAACCATTATATAGTTGGGAACGTGTAGATTTTTCAACATATGAAGAGTGTGCTAATTATGGAGAATCTTATAAACCATATTTAAATGGTGAAGAATTGTATCATTGCTCTACGGTTTCAAGTGCATCAGGCAAAAATCTAGGATGGATGTTTCATACTGAGAAACTTAATTAATACTAAAAGACTTTTTAGAAGTCTTTTTTTGATGGGAGGAATGTATAAATGAATAAATTAAGTAAAATATTATTATTTGTTATAACAATTGTGGGAGCATTTTTAGGGATAAATAAAGTAGATGCTCGTACTTATGAAGGACAAATAAAAGCAGGACCTTATGTTGGAGGTCCATTTTATGTTATGCATACACGAGGAGAAAGCAAAATGTGGTTTAAAGGACAATTTATTGTTAGAACTAGCGATGGACATTTTGTTTATTGTGTGCAACCGATGACGAAAATTAATTCAGATGCAACTTATGAGGTAACCACAGAGGATATACAAGCCGTAGCTAATATACCTTTAGATACATGGAATAAGATTTCAAAAATTGCCTATTATGGATATGGGTATAAAGATGCAACACATGATCATACTGATGATACATATTATTTAGCAGCACAAATGCTAATATGGAAATTAGCAGATCCAAATGTTGATAGTTTTTTTACTGATACACTAAAAGGAAATAGAAATGATAGTATTTTAGCAGGACAAATGAATTCTATAATGGATTTAGTTAATAATCATAATACAACGCCAAATTTTACTAATTTTCCAGATACAATGGTAGTTGGACAAAATATTAATATAAATGATTCAAATGGTGTATTAAATAATTATCAAATATCTAATGTAGATAATGGTAGTGCAACGATTAATGGTAATAACCTATCTTTAACAGCAACTAATGTTGGACAATTAACAATTACACTTACAAAATCAGGTAATAGATATGGAAGCCCAATAGAACTTTATTATGCTACTAGTTCACAAAATGTAATTAAAAGAGGAGACATTGATCCTATTAGAATTGTAAAAAAAGTAACTGTATTTGGTGGAGATGTAAAAATTCACAAAACAGACTCTGAAACTAAAAATAATAAAGCTCAAGGTGAAGCTACATTAAAAGGAGCAATATATGGTATTTATAAAGAAGATGGTACAAAAGTAGGAACTATTACAACAAATGATGATGGTACTACTAAAAGTGATTATCTACCATCATTGGGAAGATATTATTTATTAGAAGAAAAAGCTTCAAATGGGTATAAATTAGATCCAAATAAATATTACTTTGATGTAACTCTTGATCAATTACATCCTGAAGTTCAAGTTTTTGAAGATGTAATAAAAAGAACATTTCAATTTATAAAAGTATATGCAGATAATAAGACAGGGATTATGACTCCTGAAATTGGTGTAAAATTTGGAATATACAACAATAAAAATGAATTAGTTAAAACATTAATAACTGATGCACAAGGCAGTTTTGATATAACATTACCTTATGGTAAATATGTTGTAAAACAATTGACTTCAACTAAGGGTTATGAAAAAGCAAAAGATTTTACCATTGAAGTAAAAGAAGATGGTGGAATTGTAAAAAAAGTAATTGCAAATGCAGAAATAACTGCAAGACTTAAAGTTATAAAAATAGATAAAGATACTGGTGATGTTATAAAAAGATCAGGTATTAAATTCAAAATTATTAATGCAAAAACTAAAAAATATGTTAAACAAACAATAACATACCCTAGTGCAAAAACAATTGATGTTTTTGAAACTGATGAAAATGGGATATTAATTACTCCATATCCACTGGAAAGTGGAACTTATTTCTTAGAAGAAGTAGATCAAAAAATAGATGGATATTTATGGAATAAAAATTCAGTTGAATTTACAATCGATGAAAATTCTAAATTAGTAAATGATGACGAATTTGGAATTTTATATGAAGTTAAATTTGAAAACAAAGCAGTTAAAGGTAGCCTAGAACTAACTAAAACTGGAGAAAAAGTAGAATTAACTAATAAAGGTTATGTTTATACTGAAATTAATCTTAAGGATGTAAAAATAGGATTATATGCTAATGAGGATATTTATGATTCTTTAGGTAATTTAAAATATAAGAAAGATACTTTAATAAAAATCTTAATTACAGATGAAAATGGATATGCTAAAGTTGAAAATTTGTTTTTAGGTAAGTATTATTTACAAGAGATAGAAACAATAAATAATCATATATTGGACAAGACTAAATATACTTTTGAATTAAAGTATAAAGATCAGTATACAAAAATTATAAACTATACAACTTTATTAAAAAATCATCTTCCAAAAGGGACTCTAGAATTTACTAAATCAGATTTTTCAAATGATAAAACATTACCAAATACTTTGATTGAAATTTATACTGAAAATGATGAATTAGTATATGTTGGTAGAACTGATTCAAATGGTAAAATTATTATTAATGAACTACCACTTGGTAAATATTACATCATAGAAAAACAAGCACCTGAAGGTTATAAAATAAATCCTGATAAGATGTGGTTTGAAATATCAGAAGATGGTAAAATTGTTAAAGCAATAATGAAAGATGAAGTTATAGAAGTTCCTAACACAGGAGTTAATGATTCTCATATAATTGATATTATTGGTTTAGTATTTATTACTGGTGGTGTTGGATTTATTATTTATGATAAAAAAAGAAAAAAATAAGAATAAAGATTTCAAGAGTCAAATTTTAGTAATTGGCTCTTTTCTTATTTTAATTGGATTATTTATAATTGGATACCACATCTATTCAGATTATAATTTAAAAAGAATTGAAAAAGATAATGTACAAGAATTTTTTGAAGAAGAACAAGTTGTTGAAGATATTCCACAGGAAAATAAATTTGTTGAAGTTGAAAACAAAAACATAAGTAAAACTAATTATAATTATATTGCAGTATTAGAAATTCCTAAGATAAATATTAAAAGAGGTTTATCACAGGAAAAATATTATAACAATGTTAATCGTAATGTTGAAATATTAAAAGGATCTGATATGCCTAATATTTCTAAAGGAAACTTCATTCTTGCAGGTCATTCGGGATCAGGCAGAGTTTCATATTTTAAAAATTTAGATAAATTAGTAATTGGAGATATTTCATATATATACTATGGTGGAATTAAATATACATATAAAGTGACTAATATTTATGATATAGAAAAAAATGGTACAGCACTTATTACAAGAGATTTAGACAAAACTACTCTTACTATGATTACTTGTAGGCATAACACTAATAAACAAATTATTGTTATCTCTGAGTTAATTAATCAAGAAAACTATTAAGGAGGAATTTTAATACAAATATTAGCAGTTAGTCAAGTAGAACAAAAATGGTATTTAGACGTGTTTAGAAATGCACTTTGGAGTATTGCCAAAGGTATTCTTTGGTTTCTAGATGGATTTTTTGATATAATCAATAAAATTTGGCGTTATAAATTTTTTGATAATGATTATGTAAATAAAATATTTGGTGGTGCATTAATTGTTGCCTGTTCATGGTTAATTCTTAAAGTAGTTATAGAACTCGTTATGAATTATATCGTAAAAAATGATGGTAGAGGTAGCCCACTTACAATTTATCGTGGGGTCATATTAGCGATAGTTATGATGTTTTTAATTAATCCTTTATTTCAATTTGGTTATGATTTTTCTACAAAAGCAACTAATGCAGTAATAACCGTATCAGGTATGGATAAATCCAATGGAGCTGAAGGAACCATATCTAAAGCTTTAATTAGAGCTACATCATATGATGATGAAATGAAACAAACGGATAAAGAATATTTGATTAATAATTGGAAAAAAATAAAAATCAATTCTACTGAAGGTGGTTTTGCAGGTATTGGTGATTGTTATAAATATTCACTTAATTTTATTATGTTAATAATTCTTTCCGTTGTGACAGTCTTTTTACTCTTCTTTGTTGCAATTCAAATGGCAAAACGAGTGATGGAAATTGCACTGATGAAAATAGTTGGACCTTTTTGTTGTACCAGTTTAACAAATAATCAATCTAAAGCATTTGAAACATGGACTAAAAGTACAATGGGATATTTTTTAATTACAATTGTTCAATTTATATGTATTGGGTTATTGCTTAACATGTTTGGTTCTGCAATAAAGGATAATGGAACTCTTACAGGTATCTTTTTAATTATAGGTGCTTTATTGTTTATAATAAGCACACCGACGCTGATTAGTTCATTACTTGGGCAACAATCAGGTATGATGTCAGCATTTGGTGATATTCAATCTCTTATGGCAGTAGGTACTGGTATAAATGCAGGATTAGGAATTGCTAAGGCAGGAACTATGTCTGCTCTCGGTATGGGTGCAAATGTCATTAGATCTGGTGGTAGTAAAATCGCAGGAGGTATTTCAAATATGTTTAATGGTCGTAGTGGTAATTTAACAAAGGAACAGATGGCTAATGTTAAAGAAAAAATGGCTCAACATAATAATTATGGTGCCAATCAATTAATAAAAAAATATACAAATGAAAACATGAAAAAGAAACCTAGCACATCATTTAATAATTCAAATCCTTATATGAATCCTTTTAGTATGAAATATAATCCTATTAGAAATCAGTATATGAGTAATTCAGGTCTTGAGGCAAATAGTAATTTTGATAGGAAGTGGTATTGATGTATCTAATTCCTAAAAATATAAAAACTAAAAAAGAAATATTTAAAGGATTTGGAATACTTGAATGTATTGCGATTGCGATTTCATTTGGTATTGGTTATCTTTTTTCTTTCTTTATTACACAATATAAATTAAAAGTAATCTTTTTTTGTATTCCACCACTATTAATGTTTTTATTATTACTTCCTTTACCAAATGGGAGTACAGCATTATCTATTTTAAAAAAATTTTTAATATTTAAAAAAAGACAAAGGTGTTATAAAGTAAAATAAATTATTAATTTCAATTTAATTTAATATAAATTGCATACATTGACATTAATAATTTCATAAGGTATAATAAACGTGTATTTTATGAAGGAGTGAAAAAATGAGAAAGAGAATATTAAGTGTAATTTTAGCAGGTATTTTAATTGTTGGATTAACTGGGTGTGGAAATCAAAAAACAACTGATAGTAAAACAAATGATAAAACTAAAAATGAAACAGTTCAGAAATCCAAAGGGAATTGTGATGTATTTGAATGCATTAAAAAATTAAGTTCTGATACTACATATGAAAAAGTTAATGAAATAATTGGCTTTGAAGGTAAATTGGTTGATCAAAGCAAAGAGGGAGCAGTATCAACTTATAAGAAATATGAATGGGAATTAACAGATGATACTTCTATAACTGTAAGATTAGATGAATTTAAAGGAAAGGTTACTGCTCAAATTTCATCAGAGTTTCCAAATGAAATGATAAAAAATGATAAGGTTGATTTTTCTAAAGTAGATAAATTGAAAGAAAAAATAAATTCTAGTGATGGTTTAACTTATGAAGAGTTTGTAGAAATTGTAGGTGGTGTTGAAGGTACATTATATAACGTCACTACATTCTCAAATAAATATACTTGGGTTAACTCTGAAGGTAAATCTTTAAATGCAACTTTTAATAGTAATGGTAAGTGTACAATATTTAATGGAGTAGTATAAAAGAAAAAAGTCATATATAGTTTTATAATTTATGTGGTAGATTTTTATATAATTTGCCACTTTTTTATTAATTGAAAGTAACAACGACTAATATGTCGTTTTTTTGTTGGAGGTAAAATGTTAGAAAAGATTTTAGGAATAGTATTTTTACTATTCTTTTTTTTATTTGCAGTATGCTCGTGTATAGTATCAGGTGAATGTTCACGAGAAGAAGAAAAATGGAGGGATAAAAAATGAGTATTTTGCAAGAATATGAGGAAATCAGAAAAGATATGGGAGCAACTCGTTATGATGCAATTGGTGATTATCTTAATGAAGTAAATAAAAATCTAGATTCAGAATTATTTTTGTCTGATGTATTATATAAGGAAAAAGAATATAAGAAATTTGAATCTTGGTTTAATAAACAAATAAGTCCTTTTAAAATAATCAGTTTTAAAGATGAGAATTTTTCAGTTTTATTAGATCAAAGTGATTATTGTTATGACTGGGTTAATGAAATTAAGAGTAATATACCTTATGGAGATGGTCATTGCTATAACGATGCCTTTTTTGAGTATTTAGAAAAATCATCAAGTTCACTAAATAATAAGTTAAATTATGATTCAGAAAATGGTATGTTTTGTGTTTATACCAATGATATAAGAATTGCAGATGAGGTTGCTTATAAGTTATCAAATTTATATAAAGATGAAAATAAAATGATTGAGTTAATTAAAGAAACTAAAGAAAAATATGGATATATATTTGATGTTCATATATAAGGAGGATAAATTATAGATAAAAGAAAAAAATTAAAATATAATAATACACTATGGTTTGTTAATGTTTCGACTTATGAAAGTAAAAGGATGAAATTAACAATCTCAAATAAAAATCAAGAGATTGAAGTGACGGCAGATTTAAGTGATGCTTATTTAGATAAAGGTCATGTTTTTTTAGATCCTGATGTAAAAGATAACGGAATTTTAAAAGCCTTGAAAAAATCAAGAATATTAAAACAAATTGATGGAACTCTATGTTATGATTATAAATTAATTCCTGTTGCTTTACTTAATAATGGTATACTTCGTTCTTATGATTATTCAGGTGTATTAGAGCATTTAGAAACTATTTCTTATAAGGAGGATTGAAATATAAATAATAGATTGAAACTATATAACACTCATTTAACGTTAAGACTAAATAAAAAAGAAAAACAAGCTTTAAAAAGAAATGCTTATAAAAATAAAATGACAATGTCTAATTATATCAGATTATTAATTAATATGGATAATAGATTAAATGAGATAAGAAAGAATAATATTAAAAATAATATATATTCAGAGGAAATAACAAAAATAATGTTAAATATAGGGAGGGATTTAACTGATTAATAAGAAAAGTAAACTTCCCAAAAATATATCAGATTTTATTCCATTTCAAGATGTTTGGAATAACCTAGTTTATTTGGATAATAATAGAATTGTTGGTGGAATCAAAATCGGATCTATCAATTTACATTTATTATTTGATGAAGAACAAAAAATCAAAGTTGCAGAACTTAAAAAGGTTTTAAATTCAATTGACTACCCTGTTAAAATTTTTAGTGTAGATAAACCTATTAATCTTGATGATAATTTAAACTTACTAGGTTCTAAAATTAAATCTGAAACTAATAAAAGCAAAATAAAATTACTAGAGGAAGATTATAATTTTGTCCAAGATTTAAATAATAAAAAATGGGTTGTAAATCGAGAATTTTATTTAATTATGGAAGAAGATGCAACAAATGAGCAATTAATTAACCAGAAGCTAAATGATTTAATTCAGGAATTTATTTCTATTGGATTATATAGTGAAAGAGTTTCTAGTGAAGAGTGGCGAGATTTATTATATATTATTTTAAATCCTGTTACATCGCTCGACATTTTCAAAAAAGATGCTACAGGTATAACTCGCTCATTTAAAGAGAAAATCGCCCCAAACGGCTTAAAAATCAATGAAAAGGATATAATTCTAGGTGATGCTTATGTAAGTGTTGTTACACTTCGAACATACCCATCTATTGTTGGTGTTGCATGGTTAGGTGCAGTTGCTAACGTTAACCATACTCGTATGGTTATGACAATCTCTCCTATGGATGCATTTGATATAAGCAATACTTTGAAAAAAAGTATGTCAGAAGTAAAATCAAAATTAATGAACACAAATAATTATAATGATGAGGTTGTATTAAATAACCAGTTAGACGATTATGTTCAATTAGTGAATAGAATTGATCGTGAACATGAAAAGTTTTCATTGTTGACGGTCAATTTTTTATGCTATGGTGATTCGAAGGAAAATATGGAAAGAGCAAAAAAAGAATTAAAAACTACTCTTTCTGCTTATGGTATGGGTGGCACTGATTTAATGTTTGAGCAAGAACGATCATTAAAAATGTGTTTACCTACATTGTATAGAGATTTAGAAAAAGAATTCGGACTTCCAATTCCTATGATGACTACTGCCTCATCTTTCCCTTTTATCTTTCAAACGTTGCAAGATGATGGCGATGCTATGATGATTGGAACTGATTCTCTTGGCAGTCTTTTATTCTTTGACTTATGGAAAAGAACTAGTAAAAGAAATAATTCAAATGCAGTAATTATTGGTAAATCAGGTTCTGGTAAGTCTACTTTAATAAAAAAACTTATTCGAGGTAATTGGTGTCGTGGATCTAAAGTAATTGTTATAGATCCTGAACGAGAGTATAAGGATTTATGTGAAAATATTAATGGTACATGGATTGATTGTGGAACAGGTTCACATGGAATAATTAATCCACTTGAAGTTAGAAAAGGTGCTGATGACTCTGATGAAGATAAAAAGAATTTTAATAATGATTTATCAAGACATTTTCAAACGTTTAGAACTTTTATAAAGTATTATCTACAGGATCTAACTGCTTATGAGTTAACCAAAATTGAAGAAATACTTATAGAAGTATATAAAGATAAAAATATTGATTTTGATACTGACTTATCAAAATTATCAAGTGATGACTACCCTATAATGCAAGATTTATATAATAAGGTAGTTGAGACATTAAAACAAGCGAAAGCAAATAAAGAGGCACGAAATGTTATTGAGTCGTTAGAAAAAATTTCTTCAATGTTAAAAAAATCTACAATTGGAGCAGATGCAAGGATCTTTAATGGTCATTCAAGTATTAATGTGGATAATTCATCCGACTTTATTGTTTTGGATATTCATAGCCTTGTTGATTCCGATGAAACAATATTAAGAACTCAGTTCTTCAATATATTATCTTGGTGTTGGAACGAAATAAGTCGTGATAGAAATGAACAAGTAATTCTTGTATGCGATGAAGCACATTTACTTATTGATCCTAACAATAAAGATGGTATAGATTTTTTAAAAAGGACAGCAAAAAGAATAAGAAAATATAACGGTTCATTATGGATTATTAGTCAAAACTTAATAGATTTTACTTCACAAGGCATTGAAAGATTTGGACAAGTTATTATAGATAATAGTTCTTATATTTTGGTCATGGCACAAGGACAAAAAGAAATTGAAGCAGTTCAAAAAATGATGAATTTATCAGAATCTGAAATACAATTCCTTACAACTGCTTCTCGTGGTCAGGGATTATTTGTTATAAGTCAAGATACCCGTTTACCAATTCAAATTCATTTACGAGAAGAAGAAAAGGAGTTGTTTGGTAATGCTGGTGGTCGTTAATGGATGATATTAAAAAGATATATGCATTCATAATTTCGGCACCTGTAATTATTATAATTTTTATTATTGCATTAGTAATTATGATTGCAGATGGTTCTAATGGTGACCCATCAGCAGTTGCAGTTGGTAATCTATCAGAGTTTAATGCTCCATTTAAAATAGATGTCACTTACTCCATTACTTCCCTTTTTGGAACTCGAAATGATCCATTTACAAATGAAGAAATATTTCATAGTGGTATTGACTTATCAGCTCCCGAGGGTACTGAAATTGTGGCATCAGCAGGTGGAAAAATATATAAAACAGGATATGAACCTAATGGTTTAGGAAACTATGTAAAAATACAACATGATGTTAACGGAGAAACTTACTATACTGCTTATGGTCATATGTTGGATAATTCAATAGTTGTATCTGAAGGACAAATTGTTAAGTCAGGAGAAAAAATTGGAATAATTGGTTCAACAGGTCGTTCGACAGGTATTCATGTACACTTTATGCTTATGAGTCCCAACTGCTCTTATAATAAATCGGATCTTAAAGATCCTAAAAGTATTATTGATAGTGATTTAATAAGGAGGAATGAATATAAAAACAATAAATCAAAATACCCAAGCTTACAACCAATACAAGGACAGCAACCAAGTCAATCATTCGGAAGATAATTTAATAGAAACCTATGCACTTCAGGTTGCAAGTGTACTTCATAAAACTGGTAAAGGTTCTTTTACAATTGATGAAATAATTGATAAAGTTAAACAAATTGTTAAGGAAGAAGAACTTATAGATCCAGTTATAATCGAAGTAAATCAAATACTTATAAATAAATATAATTATGAAATAATAAATACTAATATTAAGTTTAATATAGAAATATAGATAATGGTAAAGGTTCCTTGATCTAGTATTTATGCTTCAAATATTTTAAAGAAAAGGTTCTTTAATCTCCATTATAGATACTATATTTGTTATAACATCTGTTAGACAGTTAACCCTATTTTTAAAGATTCGGTAAAGAATAGTGTTAGACAAAAGTATGACATTTAAGAATATGTATGACAAAGCGAAACTTTGGAAATCCTTTAAATTAGGGCTAAACTACCCACTGGGTAGTTGTTTGTCAGCCACACTTATCCTGATAAACAAAAGGATTAAAGTTGTGTCCTATTTTCAAATATTTTATTAAAATTAATGACTCTAATTTGTGTCCACAATAAAACTATGGAGGTGATATTATTAATAACAATGGATGTACTTTTATTAAGTTTAGAATAGATGATAATCTAAACAATGCATTTAAAAATATTCTTGAAAAAGAAAAAATAACTCAACAAGAATTATTAGAAAAATTGGTTAAAGAGTATGTTTTAAAGAATTTAAATTTATTAATAAGTAAGGATACTAAATAATGAAAGAAGATAGAATTACAATTAGAGTCACACCTGAAGATAAAAAAGAAATTGAATTACTTGCTGATAAGCATAAAATGAATATATCTAGATTTATTTATAGTACCATTAAAGAAAAAATGGAAATTGATAAACTAAATGATAGTCAAGAACAATTTATGCAACTATTTGATATTGCCTTTAAAAAAAGTTTTGATGCATTTTTTAAGCAATTAATGGTAGTAATAAATCGTATAGAGTTTAATAGCAGATGGTCTATTAAACAAACTGATATATTTATGAATCAACTAAAAATTCCACAAACTGAAGATGAATTAAGTTTATCAATAATAGATCATCCTGTAACTGAAGTTGCACATCGTGAGGTACTTAAAGATATAAGGAAAATGTCAAGTAAGAAACATGAGTTAGATAATGAGTAGTTCAAATATTGTGGTTCGTGTTAAGTACCAAAAATGTAATAATTTAAGAGAAAGTGTTAACAAGACAATAAGCTATATTAGTGATAAGAAAAAGGCAGATGCTACATCAATTGATGAATATAATATTTTAAAAGACTATATGCAGTTTGCAAGTAATGATTCATATCTTTATGAAGATAAGGAGTCATTTTCGTGGTCTACCAATGGTGATATAGATGCAAGAAAAGATTTATCTGATATAAAAAAAATGGACTCTAAAGGAATTCTTTGGAGTCTTGTAATTTCTTTTCCACCAGATTTTGCAATTAACAAAGGACTTATTACTAAGGTAGATTATTATAACCTTACTAAGAATATAATGCCACAATTATTAACTGGTATGGGATTTAAAATGAATAATGTAACATGGTATTGCAGTTTACATCGTAATACTGACAATCCTCATTTACACATAAATTTTTTTGAACATCATAAAACTATTTCTAATCCTAAAGTTCCATATGATGTTATTTATAAATTGAAAAGTAATATTGCTAATTATTTAATTGATAATGAAAAATTTTATAAATTACGAGATGAAGAATTTAGATCTATAACGGGAAATATTTCTCTATCAGAGCTTACTAAAATTAAAAATCAAAAATTATTTGGAGACAAATATCGAAGAGATTTGAATAAAATGTTGCTTGATTTATATAATGTACTTCCACCCAAAGGAAGATTACAATATAATTCAAAAAATATAGTTCCGTATAAGGATCAACTTAATAATATAATTCAATACATATTGTTGCATGATTCTACAAAATATCAATATGCTAAATATATAAAGCTATTGGAGGAACATCAAAAGGAATTAAATTCAATTTATGGAACATCATTATCTAATAAAAATAAATATTACTACAATAATCAACTTAATAAATTGTATTCAAAAATTGGAAATGAAATATTATCTAATTATAAAATATATCAATCTATGGAAACTATGGAAAGAGAGAAAGAATTTTTAAAGAAACACATAAAAGATCTTAAATTTAAAAGTTCTCCATATAAAAAACAGGAAAACATTGATAAGATAGCACAAGATTTAAATCGTATATGCAATTTCGCAGGTCTTAATCATTTAGAAAAAAAATATGTTTTCAAAAACTGGGTTTTAAATTCTAAATATGATATTAATATTGATGCATTATTAAGTAGTATGGATAATTTTAGTAAAGATATGAGTTCTACCGAGTATTATAACATTTTAAAAAAATTAAATTATGATTATGACAGGTACTCTAAATATAAAAATAAAATGTTTTATCAGGAATTAAATTATAAAAAATTTATTAATCAAGCTATGAATTATTTAGAATATGAATTAGAACAAGAAGAAAAACAAATTATAAATGAGTTAGAATATGATTTGTCTGAATATTAAAAAAATAATATGTTTTGCCATATTATTTTCTTTTCCCACATAACCAATCTAGTGATACATTATATTTAATACATATCTGATATGCAAAGGCAGTTAGTATTAATGTCTTACCTGTTTCGTATGCTGATATAGTTGATGATGTTGTATTTAATTCTTTTGCTAAATCACGAAGTGTAAGATTATTATCTTCTCTTATCTTTTTAATTCTTGAGCCAATTTCATTTTTATTTAGTTCTGTTAATTTTATGATACCTGAGTTATTCTTTTCATCTGTAAGACCAGCAATATAATCCATTGAGATTTCATAAAAATTGCTTAAGCTATTTAAATGTTTTAATGGTATTATTTTTATACCCTTTTCCCATAATGAATAAGTTTGTTGAGTTATTCCTAAATAGTCAGCAAGTTTTATTTGTGACAAATCTTTATATTCTCTTAAATCAAATAATCTTTTTTCATTCATAATTAACCACCAATTTAATTTTCCCATTAAATCTTTAATTATTCAGAATTTACAAACAAATACGAGCAAATTGTGTTATAATAATATTTAGCAGTAAAAAAAGCAGTAAATCTTAAACAAAGATGGAGGGATGAAATGAGAAATAATTATATCTCAGTTGATGATGAACAAACTAAGAGATTAAAAGAAATTTGTTTAAGTAGTTGTGCATATTCTTGTATAGGAGAAATTTATAAGTTATTAAATTGTGAAATACTTCAAAAACTAATTAATAAAATTCCAAAGCAAACTATTAAATTAAAAAGTGATTTATTATATGGAAAAGATACTATTTCCAGTGAGGAAAAGTTTTTAGAAAACTTAGACAAATATATTAGTTATGTAAAAGATAATTATTTTATACAACACAATGAGTTAACTCTAATAATAGAATTAACTCTTAAAAATAAATATAATGAGGTATTATTTGATATGGATGATTATCATGAAAATGAAAATTATATGAAATATCATGATGCTTTTAGGAAAATGTTTTTATTTAATTTTTATAACAATATCAAATTTTATTCAAAATATGTTAGTAAATATAATTCTATTAATATATTTTTAAATGAAATCAAATTTTATAAATTTAATAATTCTAAAGATATCATTATGATTGAAGAACGTATGTCTAAAATTATAAATAATAGATTTAGTAATATATATAATGCTTTTGTTCCATATGAAGAAATAGAAAAACAACATTATGAATTTTATATTCAACAAATAGATTGGATTATATCTGATTTTTATGAAAATCAGTTGTATAGATTTGATATCAAAGATAATGATCATCATATTAACTTACATGATGGTGATAAAATAATATTTAATGTTCTTAATAATAAGGAAAAAGTTTCAGTAAAATTTGGAATAATTAATAGAAATTTTTGTGCAGATAAAATAGTTGTTTTTACACAAAAAGAGTTTAAAGAAATTTTAGAAAGGTTAAAAAAAATAGATGTTTCAAAAAAATATGACACAACATATAGTTTCATAGATTCATCTTTAAAATTTAACTTTTGGAACGAACAAAAAATGCAATTTTTAGATATAATCTTTGAGTACAATAATAATTCAACTAATAAATACATGATTTCATTAGATCCTAGAGATACAAAAAAATTATATAAATTAATTAGTAAGCAAGTTAATAAGAAAATTTAACTTGTTTTTTTATGGAGGGATAATTGTAAAATTAAAAAAATATTTAAATTACTTTCTTTTAATTACCTTAACCTTTTTGTCATCATCTAACATTTGTTATAACTTAACACATATTATATGTAATAATATTCAATTATCATGGAATTTAAATATTTTTTATTCTTTTATTAAATCAATAACTGATGCCAGTTTATTATTTGGTTCAATTTTATTAATGACAATTATGATGTTGTTTATATTAAAATATGATAAAGAATTAAAGTTAAAATTAAAGAGATTAAGAAAAATGCCTGAAGAGGATGGTTCATTTGAATATGGTTCATCTCGTTGGTCAACTAAAAAGGAAATTAAAAAAAATTATAAAACATGGACTATTAATTCAAATTTAAAGTCAGGTGGTATTCCTGTGACTTATATGGATGGTAAATTTTATTATTCTGATAAATTTGATCATACATTAATAATAGGTTCAACTGGTTCAGGAAAAACAATAAGTTGTATATTACCATTAATATTTAACCTTGCATGTGCAGGTGAATCAATGGTTATAAACGATACTAAAGGAGAATTGTATTCATATACAGCAGAATTTTTAAAAGAAAAAGGATATCAAATAAAAATAATTAATTTAAGGGATGCATTAGCAAGTGATGGTTGGAATCCACTTCATTTACCATATAAATACTATCAAAATAATAATAAGGATGAAGCTGGTGATATGATAGAAAACTTTACTAAATCATTGTGCAAAAATTTATCTAGTAAGGATATGTACTGGGAAAAGTCAGCAAATGCAGTTTTAACAGCACTATGTTATGCCCTCATAGAGGACGCTCCAAATGAATCGCAAGTAAATTTATATTCAATATATAATTTATTGGTCGAACACGGAAACAAAAATATAGATAGATTTAATTCATTAGATCTATATTTTCAACAAAAACCTTTTGGAAGTTTAAGTAAAATGAGTTATGCTACAGGATCCTTTGCAAAAGGTGAAACAAGAGCTACTCTTTTTTCAGTTCTTGCAACAGTTATAAAAATGTTTAGTGATACAGGTATTGCTAATCTTACGAGTCATACTGATTTTGAATTAGATGAAATTGGTAAGCAAAAAACGGCAGTATTTTTAATTATTCCTGACGAAAAAGAGTCTAGACACGAACTGGCATCACTATTCATAGATCAATGTTATCAAGCATTAGTAAATACAGCACAAAGTATGAAAGATGGTAAAATGCCTATAAGAATTAATTTTATTTTAGATGAGTTCGCTAACATGCCACCTATAAGTTCTATTTCTAATAAAATTACTGTATCACGTTCTAGAAATATTCGTTTCTATTTGGTTTTACAAGATTTTGATCAGTTAAAGGAAACCTATAAAGATTCTGCTGGTACAATCAAATCCAATTGTACTAACTGGATTTATTTATTAACTTCAGATAATGAAACGGCAAAAGAAATAAGTTCTAGGTTAGGCAAATATACTATCTCAAGTAATCGTGTATCAACTTCCAGTCGTTTAGATGAATTAAATTATAATATATCAAATGACAAATCTTTGATGGGACGTGAATTATTAATGCCTGATGAATTAATGAGATTTAAATTAGGTGATGGATTATTTATGGCGACTAGACAATACCCTATTAAATCAAAATTTATTTCAATATATGATTATGGAATAAAGATAAAAAAAACTAATGTTCCAAACAAACAAAAAGATTATAAGATTGATTGTTTTAATCTTGATGATTTTAGAAAAAGAAAAATTGAAGAACAAGAAGATAATAAAATAGAATTAGAATAGATGTAATTATTAGTAAATTATGTTATAATATTTATATTAAACAAATAGATAAATAGTAATTTGAAAGTGAACTAATAGTATGTTTAATAT
>FR899404.1 GCA_000437315.1 Mycoplasma sp. CAG:472 | reverse complement strand
CTGTTATTTTCCATCTTACTGATTGCTCTGTACCTAAACTTTGTATTTTAGCTCCCTCAACTAGTTTATAATATTTATTTGTACTATCATAATAACTTTGTATATTTGCATGATCAAAATTTGTTTCTACTGCAAAATTATTATTTCCATTCATACCATTTACTTCAATTGTTATTTCTTTAGTAGCGCCACTTGTTTTAGTTGTTGTACCTTGTCCATATACATTACTTCCTGCATCATATGCATAAACTATATCATATGTACATGTTGTTAGTAAGTTTGATGAACCTGTAAGAGTTACATCTAAAAATGCTGTATCCTCTTTGGCAGCAACTGTTAGTGTTGCTGTATTTGTTGCTGCTGCAACTGTGTTGTCTGCTACTGTTTGACTCATATTTGCCGCAGGTACTTGTAAATTAAGTTGTGTAGCATTTGAAATAAATGTTGCATTTCCAGGAGAAACTGCATTAATATTTACTGCTACATTATTATTTAAATTTACATTAAATGTTCCAAAATATGCAAATGATGCAACTCCTATAATAATTATTAATAATACTGATGCAAACACTGCTAGTGATTTTGTAATTTTACTTTTATCCATAATATCCACCTATCCCTTATAAATACTGGGATCATTTTTCTCTTATCTTATACATTTGAGAAAAAATACCCTCGTATTTTTGTACCTTACTACTAAATTATACTATCAATTTATTTAAAAATCTAGTGCCATATAACGTAAAATAAGCATTAAATTTTCCTATATGTATAAGATAAGAAAATACGAACAAGATAAATACTATGGAAAATAAATATTTAAATATATAAAAAAAATCAGTATATCATTTTACACTGATTTATAATTATGTTTTTCTAATAAGTAATCTAGTTCATCTTGACTAAATAGATAACTATATTTAGTTAACATATATAATTTAATTTCTTCATTAGCTATTTTATGAATTACGATTTTCTTTTGTATTTTTGTAATTTGATTAAAATATAACTCCATATTTTCTAAAGAAAGCATAGCAATGATATCTGTTACTAAAATATTTTTATTAATATAGGATATTTTATCTTCATCAGGTAAGCTACCTACAAAAAGTAAAAAGTCCTCTTGGGTTAAATATGAAATGTTTTCTTTGATAATATTTTTGTTAGCTAAATGAACTAGAGCATGTGAATAAAATTTTTTAACTGTAAATAATCTTAATATACTTATTTTATTTGCATCATTATTAAGAGTTTTATAAAGATTAAATAAATAATAATCATTAAATGAAAATTTTTTATTAAAATCTAATATATATTTTACTCTATCATTTTCATTTGCCACACCTTTTATAATAATTAAGTAAATAAGTTTATCATTTTCAATATCTAATAATTTATTAAAATAATTACTATCATTAAAATTAATTATGTAATTTCTATTAAAAATATCTTCGAAATAATAAGTTAAATATAATCTATTTTCTAAAGAAGTAAAAAAATTAAAAATATCTTTATCATCTTGATTTATAAAATTTAAAAATTTATCTATAAACATATAGCTCCTTAAAAAGTTAAATGTGAAGTATTCTCTTTTATAAAGGAAATATCTTTATTAACTTCAATATTTCTTTTAAAACGATAGTCAAATATATTATATAAATAATTATTATCTGAAAATAAAAGTTTTAATAAAATATCTTTTCTTTTTTCTATAGGCATATCTAGAGTTAATAAATTAACTAATATATTATTTTTACTATATTTATCCTCATTAGAAATCTTTTTAGAGGTCATAATTAAATATGATATAAACATTATATTTTCATGTAAATATTCAAAATTCATTTCTATATTAGGAATTCTTATTTCAATTGTATTTTTAGAGTTTTCAAAAACATTATTAATATTAATACTAGAGTGTCTACCGTTTTGAGAATAATGAACAAATGAAATAAATTGTTCTAGTGAGGAAAATACTGGATGAAATGAATTAATAATATTTTCATTTAATCTTTTTGATAATGGATAAGCATATGTTTTAATATTACTTCGAATTATAGAATTTGGTCTATTTAAAATTAAATATAAAATGTCTTCAGTATTACAATATATTTTATAAAAGAGTAAAAGTTCTTTAATATTATCAAATATATGTATATCAAAATGAATATGACCTGCGGATTCATCAGTATAATTAAAATTATTATTATTTAAAAATTCACACATATCTTTTAAATTATGAAGACTTTCTTTATCATAATGATAAATTGGAGATGTAAATTCAATACCATTTTTAACTGAGGCTTCCGAAACTATATTCCAATTTTCAAACTTATGAAATTTTAAAAGTAAATCATTATATACATTTGAGCTCTCTAGTTCAACTCCAAATTTAATTCTTTTATCAATATTTGAGTCTATATAAAAGTTATCCTCTGTAACGGGAAGAATATTACTTTGAACTTTTTTTACAACCTCTATATCAATTTTTTTATATAAATCATTTATAATATTCAAATCATTTATATCTTTTAAAATAAGTCTTAATGCATAAAGATATTCATCTTTATTAAAATTAGAGTTAATAAGTAAATATATTTGTAAATCATTATTATATTTTATATTTTCCAAAGTAATTAATTTATCATCATATGAAAGATTAAAATAGTATCTTAATATTAATTTTTCATCATCAACACTGGCTATAATATACGGAAGTAAATCTTTATTATTAATATAATCCATTTTATTAGGTAAATATGAAATACATCTTTTTTGTTCATAAATAGGTAGCATATCAAAATATTTACATTTAGTTTTATAATCTTTTATTTTAAGAAGTAATCCTTTTATCTTAATTTTACACTCAAACATACTTATAAACATTTCATAAACTTTATCCTCAAACTGAAGGTTCATAAGAATATAAAATACTTTTTCTTTTCCTAAAAGATTAAAATTATTTTTCAAAAATGTAGGAAGATAACCTATTTTAATATACATATAAAATTTATCTTTTTCATTATCAGAAAGTTTTAAATAAAGTTTATCATAATAAGAATTATCACTAAAAAAAATATCTTGATATGTATTTTTAAAGTATATTTGTCTTATTTTAGGAATAAGTAAAAAATTATATTTATCTTCATCATTTTTAATATAATAAAGAAAATCTATAATAGCATTAATATCATTTAAAATATTATCTAAAATAATTTCATTAATAAGATCTATATTTTTACCAAGTATTTTTAAAAAATGTGAATCATGTTTTAATTCAAATAATTTTTTTTTATTTTTATTTAAATAATAATCTATTTTAATTTTATCTATATTCATATTTCCCCCAAAGTAATTTGTATTATATCACTATTATAAAAAAAAACTACCTTTTTAAGGTAATTTATCTTGAAAGTTCATCGATTTGTTTTTCTTCACCAAAGAAAACTCGACGATATTCATTTACAAAGTAATATGGTTTATTTTCATATTTGTCTTTCATCATTGGATTTAAATAAAGCATGCCATTTTCACCTTTAACATAGAAAATAGCTTTACCTAAGTCTATAAAAGGTATGTTAATTCCTTTTACGCAAATCTTATCATAGTCTGTAACCTCACTTAAAGTTCCTTTTACTGTCATAAGGTTTTCATCCCACCATATTTTGCATTCAACATCAGTACCCTCTGCATTATGTAAGTTTTCAAACATAGTTTCAACCATTTCTTTTTGAGTCATATACCCTCCTTAAGAATATTATATATTGCATTATAGAATTATGTCAAATAATTTAATATTTTTGAATTATTTTATTTAAACTATCAA
>FR899403.1:674-2012 GCA_000437315.1 Mycoplasma sp. CAG:472 | reverse complement strand
TGGTAAGAAAAATAGATTTGGTCATCCTAATAAAGAAGTATTAAACAATTTAAAACAATCTAAAGTATATAGAACAGACCAAGATGGTAGTATTATGTTTAAGATAAAAAATGATAAATTAAAAATTAAGACTTGTAGTTCATAGAAAAAGTGTCGCAAAATGCGACACAATTAAGAAAGGAGTTAGATATGAATTATTATGATCAAATAATAGGATTATTAATAAGCAACGAAGTATATAAGAAAGTAAAGGATTATAGTAAGAACAAGAGTGATGTTGAAACATATTATAATGTTGGAAAGTTAATTATTGAAGCCCAAGGTGGAGAAAAAAGAGCTAAATATGGCGATGGTTTAATAAAAGAATATTCAGAAAGATTAATAATAGAATTAAATGATAAAAAATATAGTTATAGAAATCTTATGAATATGAGAAAATTTTATTTGTTATTTAAAGATAAAAAAGTGAACGCGCTGCATTCACAATTGAGTTGGAGCCATTATCGTGAATTACTATCAATTAAAAATTTTGATGAAATAATATATTATATAAATTTAGCTATATCAAATAGTCTTGGATATAGAGAGTTAGCAACAAGAATAAAGAATAATGAATATGAAAGACTACCAATTAAAACTAAAAATAAATTGATTCTTGATGATAAACTTGAAGTAAAAGATTTGGTGCCAAATCCTATACTAATTAGAAATAAAAATAATACTGAAATAGTTACTGAGAAAGCATTACATAATTTAATTTTGGAAGATATTGAATCTTTTATGAAAGAACTTGGTAATTCATTTAGTTTTATAGGTAGTGAATATAAAATTAAAATAGGAGAAAGAAATCATTATATTGATTTGTTATTATTTAATATAAAATTTAATTGTTATGTAGTTGTAGAATTAAAAGTAACTGAATTTAAAGTTGAATATATATCACAAGTTCAAAAATATATGAATTATATTGATATAAATATAAATATAAAAGAACAATTTAATAATAATACTATGGGAATATTAATATGTAAGAGAGAAAATAGATTTGTAGTAGAATATTGTTCAGATGGGAGAATTGCAATTAGAGAATATGAATTGGTGTGATATAATATGTATATAGGAAGTGACCATTATGGCAAAAATACTTGAAACAAATTTGTGTAGAATTAATTATTCCGATAGTTTGGAAGAATTATCTAATGCAACAGTTAAACTATTACAAAATAAGATTGTTGAATATAAGAAATTATTTAATATTGAATTTGATGAACAGATTATTGTGAATTATTTTGACGATTTAGAAGAGTTTAGAGAATTTATATATAAGATTAGAGGAGA
>FR899403.1:0-648 GCA_000437315.1 Mycoplasma sp. CAG:472 | reverse complement strand
GGAGAAAGAGTGTCATTACCTAAATATGCAAAAGGTACTTATGATGATGGCATGGTTAATGCATGCATTGAACCAGATACACAATTAAAAAGACTATATACTGCAAGTCACGAGTTGTTTCATATTTTATATATGAAGTATATATTAAAAAATGATTATTCAAATAGAATAGTTTGGTATGATGAAGGTATGGCTCAATTTATTTCTGGGGAAAAAGATAAATATGCTGATGAAGAAAAATTTAAAAGATTTTACTTAAAAGTAAAAGAGAATACTAAAATAATACCAAATTTAAATAATTTGAAACATGGTAATTCATTTTGCAATGATGAATATAATGGATATGATTTAAGCTATTTATCTGTTAGATATTTAAATGAAATATTAACTTCAGAAGATTTTAAAAAACTTATGTCTGATTTTTCAACTATAAAAGAGTATGGAAACAATTTAATATATAGAATGTTTGATTATTATGATTTGAAATTTGAATGTAACAAAAGAATAAAATAAAATCAAAACTGCATTATCAAAAAATGTGGTTTTTTCTTTGAAAATAGCCATATTTCATTCGACTTACTAATTGACAATCAGCACATGGTGATTATGATCATATGGGTGAGGCAATTAATTTAGTAGAAAACTTTA
>FR899402.1 GCA_000437315.1 Mycoplasma sp. CAG:472 | reverse complement strand
TATAGACTATCTTCATTACATGATAATAATGATAATAAAGTGTTTGATTCAGTTATAGTTGTTACAGATAGAAAAGTGTTAGATAGTCAATTACAAAACACAATCTATCAATTTGACCATGTGCCAGGAACAGTAGTTAAAATAGATAAAGGAAAGACATCAAAAGATTTATTAGAGGCAATTAATGATGGTAAAAAAATAATAATTACTACATTACAAAAGTTTCCAAGAATATATACAGAAATAAATAGTGTTGATAAGAAATTTGCAGTTATAGTTGATGAAGCTCATTCCTCTCAAACTGGAGCAAGCGCTTCTAAATTAAAAGAAGGATTAGGAAATATTGAAGAAGTATTAGAAGAATATGTTAGAAACGAATTGGCTGAAGAAAACAATAGAGTAGAAGATGATGATCTTTTAATGAATGAATTAGCTTCTCATGGAGATCATTCTAATATGTCATTCTTTGCTTTTACTGCAACACCAAAAGATAAGACACTACAAATATTTGGAACTAAATATCCAGATGGCAGTTATAGACCATATCATGTATATTCAATGCAACAAGCAATTGAAGAAGGATTTATTCTTGACGTATTAAAAAATTATATGACATATGATATGTATTATAAAATTGTTAAAAGTGCGGCAGAAGATCCAGAAGTTAAAACTTCAAAAGGTATGAAAGCAATAGCAAGATATGAATCATTACATCCACATAATTTAAGCCAAAAAGCTGCAATAATGATAGAACATTTCTTGAATACAACAAGATATAAAATTGGTGGAAAAGCTAAAGCAATGGTGGTTACATCATCTAGATTACATGCAGTAAGATATTTAAAAGAATTTAGAAAATATATTAAAGATCATAACATAACAGACGTTGATGTTTTAGTAGCTTTCTCAGGTGATTTAAATGATGATGGAGAAATAGTAAGCGAAGAAAAACTAAATATTGATTATAAAGGCAACAATGAACATATTAAAGAAAATCAATTGCCAAAGAGATTTAACGAATCATATAATGTATTAATTGTTGCGGAAAAATATCAAACAGGTTTTGATGAACCATTATTACATACAATGTTTGTTGATAAGCCTTTATATGGTGTAAAAGCAGTTCAAACTCTTTCAAGATTAAATAGAACATGTCCAGGTAAGCCTGATACATTTGTGCTTGATTTTGTTAATACAGCAGATGAGATTAGAGATTCATTCCAACCATATTATCAAGCTACTAATTTAACAGAAGGTGTAGATCCAAATAATGTTTATGCAATTTATAAAAGAGTAGAAGCGTATAGATTATTTTCTGAGGATGAAGCCCTTGAGTTTGCAAAAGTATATTATAGCGGAAAAGAAGATATGTCTAAATTAAACTTCTATTTATATCCAGCTAGAAAGAAATATATGGATATGAAGAAAGAAGATCAAAGAGAATTTAAATCTATTCTTCAAGCATTTATTAGAAGCTATGGGTTTGTAGTTCAAGTGGCTAGAATGATGGATAAAGATATTCAAAGTAAGTATATTTTCTGCAAATATTTAAATAAAACTTTGCCTAAAGAATACGAAACAGTAATTGACTTAGATGATAAAATTGAACTTGAATATTATAGATTAGAAAAGAAATTTGAAGGATCTATTGAATTGACTTCTGAAGAGGGAGAACTTAATCCACCAAAGGGTATGATAGGCAAAAAGGAAGAGGAAAAAGAACCATTAAGTGTTCTTGTTGATAAAATAAATCAAAGATACAAAACTAATTTTACTAATATGGATAAAGTTATGGAACAAATTACGCAAGATTTCTTAGATGATGAAGAAATGGTAAATCTTGCCAAGCATAACGATCCTGAATCATTTAGAAAAGTGTATAATGATGAATTTCAAAGAAAAGCATTTAGAAGATACCAACAAAATACTGATATGTTTGAAAAGATGATGTCAGAACCAGGATATATGGAAGACTTTATGACAAGTATGTTTAAATTCATTTATGATAAATTAAAAAATAAAGGAGAATAATTTATGACGCAAGATTTATTTATAAAAAGATTTGAAATTGAAGAGTTATTTGGTATTTATAATGTTAATATTCCATTTAAAGATAATATAAACATATTTGTAGGAGAAAATGGGTTAGGAAAAACTACAATTCTTAATGCATTAAATTATATTATACAGGGAGATTCAGAAAGTTTGGCAGTCATTGAATTTAAAAAAATTATTCTGACATTAGGTGATGATACAAAAATAGTAATAACCCATGATGAACTTATGAATAATAATATCTCTATACGGGATAGAAATAGATTATATCATTATTTACCAGATGATGATTATAATTTTATTGCACGAAGAATAATGTTAGAGATACTTAAAGAAAAAGCGCCCAATATGCTAGATGATAAAATGACTAGAGAAAAAATTTATGATAGAATTGTAAGAAAATATCGATATGATTTACCACCTTCTATTTTAGAAAAAATATATAATTCGGTTTTAAAAGATAAGAATTTTGAAAAAGAATTAAAAGATAGTTGGGAGTACAAGATTTACGATTATATGAAAAAATGGGATAGAATTATTTATTTGCCAACATATCGTAGAATAGAAGAGGATTTTAACAGTTATATTGAGAATAGTCCAGATAAAGATTATTATAGAAAGGATAAAAAGAAACGAAATTTTTCGTATTTGCAGTTTGGAATGGATGATGTTCAAGAATCTATTGACATGGCTTGTAGCACATTAAAAAATAATACTAACGAAGGATTTAAGGCAATGACATCAAATTTATTAACAAATTATGTTAATATAAATGAAAAAAATGAAAAATTAGATTTTAACTATAAAAATTTTGATGCCTCTACATTGGATATTGTTTTTTCAAGATTAGCAGATAAAATTGATCCCAGTGTAAAAAATAAAATAACAGATATGCTAGATGAAAATACAGTGTTAGAAGATAAGTACCATCAATATTTAATATCTATTATTAGTGAACTGACAAGTATTTATGAAAAAAATAAACAAATTGATGATAATTTGGAGAATTTTAAAAATGTATGTAATACATATTTAGTAAATAAAAGTATCAATTATGATAAATTTAAAATTGAATGTAAAGTTGAACAAGATAATACTAAACAACCTATAATGCTCAAAAATCTATCATCTGGAGAAAAACAAATAATTTCATTATTTTCTAAGTTATATTTAAATTTAGAAGAGAAAAATATTATATTGTTTGATGAGCCTGAATTATCTTTATCTATTTTGTGGCAAAAAAAGTTAGTACCTGACATTATTAATTCAAATAGATGTAGTTTTATGGCAATAATAACTCATTCACCATTTATTTTTGATAATGATTTTAGAGAAAGGGCTATAGATATAAAAGAATATATTAGTAGTGTTGAGTAGTTTATGAATTATAAACAGTTATTAATTGATTCTCAGAAGTCAGGTGTATCAGCAATGTTAGAATTTGTTCTTCAATATCATGATTTTGATAAAGTAGTGGCTTGCTTTGTCGAAGGAAAAGATAGTTCATATTATAGATCAAGGGTAGAAAATAATGTTGATATGAATAATGAGGTGTTATTTTATTCATGTAATGGAAAATCAGAAGTAGAATTAGTGAAAAGAATGATTGATTCTAATTTACATTTGAAAAAAGATGTAAAGACTTTATATTTTTGTGATAATGATTATGGGATAGACAGTAAGTTAGATGGTATTTTTTATACTGATTTCTATTCAGTAGAAAATTATTATTCAACAGAATTATTTGTAAAAAATATTATAAAAAATGTATTTAATATTAATAAACATAATCCTGAATATGACATATGCATAGACATGTATAGAGAAAAGTATAAAAGATTTAATGAACAAATTATGAAATTAAATGCATATTGTTATGGATTAAGAGTGAAAGAAAAAGAACTTTCAAGTTTAAGGGCAGATTTTAATTACATTAAACTAAGGGATATACTAATTAATGATGATTTTGAAAATTTTGAATTAAAAAATATTGATTATAACATTATTAAATCAATGATAGTAAGTGAAAATTCAATAACTAGTCAAGAGTATGATGAATGTTTAAAAATGATAGATGAAACAAAATTAAGAGGAAAATGGGAATTGCAATTTGTTATATGGTTTTTAGAGGGACTTAGAAAACAAATAAAAAATGGTGAAAGTGGATTATCAAAGAATAATAGAAATATTATTTCATTTCAAAATGAAATAATGACTTCAATGGAAAAATATGCTGTTACTACAGAATCATTAATTCACTATATAACGCGGAGCGTTATATAATATAATATTTATGGATATACAAAAGTATGCCCTTTTCTATAAGATAGAAATATTTAATTAACTATTGTCGAATATTGTCGAACGATTACTTATTGCAATAGAAGTAATTGGTGTTATAATTATATTAGCCATACGGGAATGTGGCAAGTACATTTAAACATATATAAATATAAAATAGTAAATATTAAAAAGAAATTAGAAAGCTTTATTGTACATTAAAGAATAATGTATGATAATTAATCAGTGAAGAACTGAATACATATTAATCCAACAAAAAAGATTGGAAATATTCCCTTATTTTTGTTGTGGACTAATGTGTTCAGTTCTTTTTATGTGTTCCTAAAAAGACTGGTAAAGAAAGGAGAATAACATGGAACTACTAAACTTGATAATCTTATATTGGAGAAATAATGGAAAAAGAACCATTTATAAGTTTAGTATTACCAGAATCAGTATTAGGAGATAATAGATTAACTTACTTTGAGAGAATATTATTGATAGACATTGTGTCACTATGTAAGAAAAATGGCTATTGTTGGCCTACTAATAGGTATTTTATGAAGAAGTTTGATTGTACCAAACCAACTGTATCAAAAAGTATAAGTAGTTTATCAAAAAATGGATATATTGATATAGAAATTAATAATAGTGAAACAAATAATTCAAAGAGGATAATTAAATTATCCGAGGTATTAAAGAAAAGAATAACAAGTATTCAAAGAAATGCTAATACTAGTATTCAAAATAATTTTAACCATTATAATAAATATAATAGAAATAAAAAAGATATATTAGATAAAATTTATTATGT
>FR899401.1 GCA_000437315.1 Mycoplasma sp. CAG:472 | reverse complement strand
CAAGTGATTTTGTTATTTTACTTTTTTCCATAATATCCTCCAATCCCTTATAAATACTGGAGTCATTTTTCTCTTATCTTATACATTTAAGAAAATTTAACGCTTATTTTACGAAATATGGTACTAGATTTTTAAATAAATTGATAGTATAATTTAGTAGTAAGGTACATAAATACGAGGGTATTTTTTCTCAAATGTATAAGATTTAAGAAAATACGAACAAGGTAAATACTGGGTTAGTGAGAAAATTGGGTTATAAAAAAAACTCAAAATTTTTTATTTTTTTGAGTTCTTTAAATAGATTATTTTATAGCATAAGTATTCTTTTTAAGTGGTTTAAAGCCTACACTAATTAGTTCATCCATTGTAACTATTTTATTATTTAAGGCTTCTTTAATAGTGTAACTTTTACCATTTACTGTAACAATTACATTATGACTTTTTATACAAGTAAAATAATAATCTTGATAATAAAATTCTAATGCCATAGCACACTCTCCATTAGATCTATCTTCGATTGTAATAGTTTTTTCATTTATAATATCTTCTTTAGGATCTTGTGGTATAACTATGTCATTAATAATAGTTTTTTCTTCTTTAACTGGATCAATATTCTTTTCTACTTCTTTTGGATTTATTTCTTCATTTGGAATAGTTATATTTGATTTATAAGAGGAACTATTATTATCTATATTATAAAATCTAATAGTAATCTTTTTGTTATTATCAACTTCTTTATTAACAGTATCTTCTTTAACTTTTGTAAAGGCATTTGATAACTTTATATTATTATCATTAACTATTGATACTGTAACAAGACTATTTTTATAATCTTTTATAAAAATTCCAATTATAGAAAATTCTATAACAATTAAAGTAATAAGAATTGTAGTTACTTTTTTTGTATTCATAATAACCCCCTTATTTCTTAGCTATTTCTTTATTAATGTTTATAATTTCTACATTATTTGAATTAATTTTATCTAAAGAATAATTATGTATATTGATATCTTTACAATATGCATAAAGTGCTCCAGAAATTAAACAAATTAGTATACTCATAACAGAAACAGTCATAAAATATGTACTTTTTTTCATTAACTTTCCCCCCTTAAGTAATTTAATTATAGCATACTTTTTTAAAAATGTAAAGTATGTGTAAAATAGTCATTATATTTAATTTTTTTAATATACTTAAATGGAGGTATTTTACTTTGGGACTAAATGATAAAGAGGTTTTAGAGTTAAGGAAAAAATATGGTAGTAATGAAATAACAAGAAAGAAAAGTAATACATTTTTTAAGATACTATTAGAGTCATTATCTGATCCAATAATAAAAATACTTTTAATAGCACTTTCTATTAAAATAGTTTTTTTATTTAAAAATTTTGATTGGTATGAAACACTTGGAATTGTTATAGCAATCTTTTTAGCATCATTTATTTCTTCGATAAGTGAATATGGTTCTAATAAAGCATTTGAAAGATTATTCGAAGAAAGTAGTAAATTATCTACAAAAGTATATCGTAATGGAAAACTCACTACTATTTCCTCAAAAGAAATTGTTATAAATGATTTACTTCAAATATCATCTGGAGATAAAATATGTGCAGATGGTATTATTAAGGAAGGAAGTTTGCAAGTTGATGAATCCTTTATTACTGGTGAAAGTAAGGAAGTAAATAAAAAAATTGGTGATAAAGTTTATAGTGGAAGTACAATATATAAAGGTAGTGCTAAAATAAAAGTAACTGAAATTGGTGATAAAACATTTATGGGAAGTATTTCCTCTGGTGTACAAGAAAAAACGTGTGAAAGTCCTCTTAAAACAAGACTTAGAGTACTTGCAAAAAGTATTAGTAAACTTGGTTATATTGGAGCCTTTTTAGCAAGTTTTGCCTACCTTTTTATGCAAATTGTTGTTAAAAATAATTTTAATTTAGAACTTATTATTGAAACAATTAAAAATATACCACTTATGCTTAACTATTTATTTTATGTTCTAACTTTAACTGTAACTATCATTATTGTGGCAGTTCCCGAAGGACTTCCTATGATGATTACTTTAGTACTTTCATCTAATATGAAGAAAATGCTTAAGGATAATGTATTAGTACGTAAACTTGTAGGTATAGAAACAAGTGGAAGTTTAAATGTACTTCTTTGTGATAAAACTGGAACTCTTACAATGGGTAAATTAAATGTAAAGTATATAATAGCTAAAAATGGTAAATGTTTTCAAAATAAAAATGAATTAAAATGTTATGAAAAATATTATAATATTTTAACTAAATCTTTATATTTAAATAATGAAAGTGTTTTTGATAATGATAAAATCATTGGTGGAAATACCACAGATAGAGCAATAAAAAGATTTACAGGAAATATGCAAATAAATGATGAAATAATAAATAAAAAATTATTTTCTTCGGAAGATAAATATAGTATGGTTCAAACAAAAGACTATTATTTTTATAAAGGTGCATGCGAAGTACTTCTTGAAAAATGTCAAAAATATTTAAGTTTATCTGGTAATGAAGAAAAATTTATTTCAAAAAGTTTTATTCAAAGTATGGTTAATAGTTATACTTCAAAAGGTTATCGAGTACTTGTAAATGCATATGGTAAAAATAAAGATGACCTAGTATTTATTAATATAATTGTTATCGCAGATACTTTAAGACCTGAGGCAAAACCAAGTTTAGATTTAATAAAAAATGCTGGTATAAAAACTATTATGATTACTGGTGATGCCAAAGAAACAGCTGTAAGTATTGGAAAAGAACTTGGACTTTATAACGATAAATCTATTGCTTTAACTCATAATGAACTTTCCGTACTTACTGATGAGCAAATAATTAATCTATACCCTAACCTTTGTATTATTGCTAGGGCTTTACCTCAAGATAAAAGTAGACTTGTAAGTATTCTTCAGTCTTATAAACTTGTTGTAGGTATGACTGGTGATGGAGTTAATGATGCTCTTGCCCTTAAAAAAAGTGATGTTGGTTTTGCTTTAGGAAGTGGTTCTGAAGTTGCTAAAGATGCAAGTGATATAGTCATTTTAGATAATAATATATCTTCGATTTGTAAAGCAATTTTATATGGTAGAACAATTTTTAAAAGCATAAGAAAATTTATTATCTATCAGCTTACTGTTAATGTTTGTGCTTTAATTCTTTCCATCATTGGAGTCCTTTTGGGAATATCTACACCAATTACTATAATTCAAATGTTATGGCTTAATATGATTATGGATACTTTTGCAGGACTAGCCTTTTCTTATGAACCTCCGCTTAAGGAATACTTAAATGAAAAACCAAAAACTAAAGATGAAGTTATTTTAAATAAATATATGTTTAATCAAATTATAGTTAATGGAACATATTGTGCTATAATTTGTTTATTATTTTTAAAACTACCAATTATTAGACATTTTATTAGGAATTCCGAGGGAGATAAATTCTTATACACAGCTTACTTTGCATTATTTATTTTTATGGGTATTTGTAATTCTTTTGCATCCCGTACACATAGATTAAATATTTTTGCTCATATCTTGCAAAATAAAGTTTTCTTAATTATTAATGCTTTTATCTTCTTTGCTCAAATTTATATTATTTATTATGGAGGAAATTTATTTAGAACTTATGGACTAACTTTCAAAGAATTATTATTCTGTCTTATTTTATCTTTAACAGTCTTCCCTATTGATTATCTTCGTAAATATATTCTTAAAAAAAGAAATATTAAAATTGGTGTTTAAAGGTGCTATCTGCATCTTTTTTATGTCTTATTTTGGCATGTTTTGTCGAAGTACTTGCAATTGATTTTTTTATATGTATAATAACTACTCGAACGTGCTGGAAATGGCGTTACCTTCTTAATTTTTTCTAGGGGTTTTGGTGCACCAAGATTTTTCACTAGATGAAAGGAGGAACGGTAAATGACCAAAAAGAAACTCGAAAGAGTAGTAATTTTGATTATCATTTTATTATTTTGGAATAGCTACCCAGAATATATAAAACGCGCCGTCCAGATTATGATAGAAATCATTATATGGTTATACCATGTTTTGAAATCTATTATAGCTAGATAGCGCTATCTAAGAAATTGGGTAACGCGAACTTCCTTCACGTTCACCTATTTATAATATACCATTTATTTATACATTTATGCAAGATGTTTGTCTTGTATTTTTTACAATGTATTATCATAATTCTATAATAATATACAAATTATTGTTTATTAAAAAAATGTAAGATTTTTTGTCTTACATTAATAATTTATCAATTTGATTATTATAGTTATCACTATTTGTAATAAATGAACCACTTATAACTAAATCAACTTTATCCTTAACTAGTTTAATAGTCTCATCATTTATACCACCATCAATAGCAATATTAAATTTATAGATATCTTTTACACTATATAGATAATCTATGGTAGGAATAACCTTTCTTAAAAAAGGTTGACCTCCTTTACCTGGATTTACACTCATAACTAGAACCTCATCAACCAAAGAAAAATATTTTATATAATCCATTACATTATCATCTGGATTTATAGCAATACCTACTTTAATATTTAATGATTTAATATACTCTATAATGTCTTTAGTATCTTTTACATTATGAATTATTATTTCATCAATATTAAGTCCCTTTAACATATCTACATATCTTTTAGGGAAGTCTACCATAAGATGTACATTTAACTTTTTATTTACTCTATTAAATAAATTAAGAAAGTCTTCTTTATTAAAATTATTTGTTTTAACATATGAGCCATCACATATATCGCAGTGCACAAAATCAGCTTTTGAATTTTCTATCTTTTTAATAGAGTCTTTATAATCTTTACTACTTAAATAACTTACTGCGATTTTCATATATCTCCTTTAGAAAAAGTTTATAATTTTCATATCTACTTGGAAGTATCTCTTTATTATTTTCAATATTACAACCTTGTGTATTAATATGATTACAATCATTGTATTTACATTTAAAGTTTGAAAACTCTACAAAAGCATTATTTAAATCCTCAAAAGAAATATTTTCTAATGAAAGACTACTAAAACCTGGAGTATCACTTATAAAAAAGCCATCTTCTTTATATAAAGAAACCATTCTTGTTGTATGTTTACCTCTTCCTAAAACTTTACTTATTTCATTTGTTTCAAGATTTAATTTATTATCAATCTTATTAATAAAAGTAGATTTGCCAGCACCTGTTTGTCCACATAAAACAACTATTTTATTTTGAATAATCTTTTTGAATTTTGTAGTTTCTGTATTATCAAGTACATCATAATATTTTTCATAATATTTTCTAATATTTAAATAATTTTTCTTTTCTTCTTCATTTAGTAAATCAGTTTTTGTAAAACATATTAAAGGTTTAATATTATTTTTATGAATTACTGTAAGAAGTTTATCAAGTAAATTTAAATCTAAATCAGGCTCTTTTGTACTAGTAATTACTACAGCAATATCTACATTAGCAATCATTGGTCTTAATAAAAAGTTTTTTCTTTCAAGAATTTTTTCTATTTGTAAAGTATTTTCATTAAATAATACATTATCTCCGACTAAGGGAATAATTTTATCATTACGAAATTTTCCCCTAGCGGAGCATATGTACTCTTTATCATTTGCTAAAACTTTAAATCTATTAGAATTTATATTAACTATTATCCCGTTTAACATAAACCTTCTTCTTTACAAGTTTTGTTGTCCGAGCCACCTTCTGATGATGAGCTAACATCTATTTTAATTGTAAATGATGCATTTTCAGTTACTTTAGTTCCTGCTGTTCTATTTTGATTAAGTATCTTATAATCAGCATATTCATTTGCATTTTCACTTGTTATAGAAATAGTTTTACTATCTTTATCAATAAATTTTAATTTTAATTTATATTCATTTGCAAAATCAATTATATCACTTACACTATAAGTTCCATCAGTAAAATCAGGGTATAGATTTTTAATATCTGGAATATATAAAGTTATATTATCACCTTTAGAAAGATGTTCTCCTTTTTTAATAGATTGATCCATAATTATATTTGTTTCATAATCTTCATCTGTATCAACTTCCATTTCTTTCTTTTCAATAATAACGTTAATTCCATAAGCCTCAAGTTTACCTTTAACCTCAAGATAATTTTTACCTGTATAATCTTCGACTTCAACAGATTTACTTCCTGTAGAAACATATAAAGTTATTTCATAACCTTTTTTATGTTTAGTTCCTCCGGATGGTGAAGTTGAAATTATTTTTCCTTCATCAATTACAGTCGAGGATTTTTCAATTTGTTTTTGTGAAACGGTAAACCCTTCCTCTTGTAAAGTTTCAATTGCTTTAACAACTGTCATATTTGATACATCAGGCACTGTAACTTGTGCCTTTTTAGTTAATTTAGGAAGTAGTACTACTATACTTGTAATAAGTACAACAATTCCTGTAAATATTGATAGTAAAATTACTATCGATTTATTTTGATTTTTATTAATATCCTTTTGGGTTATACGCTTTGCTATAATCTCATCACTTTCCTTCTTTGTAAGATTTTCATTTTTTAGTTTTAACATCTTTCCATCATCTAAATCAATTTCTGGATATTTTAAACTAATTTTAATTTCATTTTTTCTTGATTCATCTAAACATGTTAATAAATCATCGTGCATTTCTCTAGCATCAGCATACCTATTTTTAGGATTTTTTGCTGTTGCTCTTAAAATAATATTTTCAATTGACTGTGGAATATCAGGTATTTCTTTTCTAATACTTGGCATTGGTTCTTTAAGTTGCTTTAACGCAATTTCCACTGCTGTTTCTCCACGAAACGGAAGTTTACCAGTAAGAAGTTCATACATAAGTATTCCTAGTGAATATATATCACTTTGAAGTGTTGCACCTTTACCAGATGCTCCCTCCGGAGGTAAATAATGAACTGACCCCATAACCGAATTTGTTTGAGTAAGCTGTGTTGAATTCATTGCAAGGGCAATACCAAAATCAGTTAATTTTACAAGTCCATTATCAAGTATCATTATATTTTGCGGCTTTATATCACGGTGTATTATGTAGCTATCATGAGCCACCGTAAGTCCACTTGTAACCTGAATCATAATATCTACAACTTCAGGAATAGTAAGTTTACCTCTTTTTTTAAGAAGACCTTTTAAATGTTTTCCCTCAACATACTCCATTACAATATAATATTCACCATTATCTTCACCGACATCATAAACCTCAACAATATTTGGATGGGATAAACTTGATGCTTGTAAAGCCTCTCTTTGGAAACGTCTAACAAACTTTTCATCATTTGCAAGATCTCCTCTTAAAACTTTAACTGCAACATTTCTTTCCAGTATTGTATCATAAGCAAGGTAAACATTGGCCATCCCACCTTCGCCTATAGATTTTATTATTTGATATCGGTCAGAAATTTTTTGACCTTTTGCTATCACTAATTATCACCTTCGTCCTTTTCAAGATAAGCAATTGACACATTGTCAAAACCTCCTCTTGCATTACATTTTTGAATTAATTTAACCACTTTTTCTTCTGCATCTAATTCTTCATCTATTAATACTTTTTCTATTTGGTCATCAGCAAGCATTGTTGTAAGACCATCAGAACATAGCATTATTCCCTCATTATTCATATCTACATCAAATATATCCATTTGTACTTTTTCAGTTGCTCCAAGAGCACGCATAAGTACATTTTTCTTTGGATGATATTTTGCTTCTTCCTCAGTTAGATTACCAGCCTCTACAAGGAGGTTTACTAAAGTATGATCCTTTGTTACCTTATGAAGCTTTTTATTTTTCATAACATAGCCCGAAGAATCCCCTATATTACCAAAAATTAAAAAATCTTTAGTTTGAATTGCGACTACTAAAGTAGAACCCATTCCTAATGAATCAGAATGTTCTACTGTATAATCTAATATATTCTTATTAATTTCACTTACATTATCATTAAGCCAATTTACTGCATCGTATTTTGTACCAATACTTGCTATTTCAGTAAATCTTTTACCAAGATGAGTTATTGCTATCATCGAAGCAACTTCACCTTTACGATGTCCACCCATACCATCAGCCACCATCAAAAGATATTCGTTACTTTTATTTTTAAGTATTGTAACACTATCTTCATTATGACCTCGGACTTTGCCTGCATCAGTTAAATAAAATGTTTTCATTTCATCACCTATCTTCATAAAAATTATACCATTATTTAGTTAATTTATCTATACTTCTTTACTACGAAGTTGTCCACATGCAGCAGAAATTTTATTTCCAAACTTTCTACGAACAGTAACATCTATTCCATTTTTCTTCAAAATATCATAAAATTCATTAATTTTCTTACTTTCTTTAAAATCAATATTTTTAGTTTCATTATAATTTATTAAATTTACATAAGCATTTTTACCTTTAATTAAATTTGCAAGTTCAATTGCATTTTCTTTTGAATCATTAATTCCAGATAATAAAACATATTCAAAAGTTATTCTACGAAGTGTTTTTTCATAGTAATAATCAAGAACATCCATAAGTTCATTTAAATTATATGCTTTACTAATTGGCATTATTTCATTTCTTATTTTATCATTTGGTGCATGAAGTGATATTGCTAAATTAACTTGAAGGTCAAGTGATGAAAATTCTTTTATTTTTGGAACTATTCCACATGTAGAAACGGTTATGTGTCTTGCTCCAATACTAAGTGCTTTAGGATCATTTATAATTCTTATAAAATTTATTACATTATCATAATTATCAAAAGGTTCACCAATACCCATTATTACGCAGCTATCTATTCTTTGCTTTATATATTTTGATATTAATATAATCTGCTGCACCATTTCATATGTCTCAAGATTTCTTATTTTTTTAAGTCTTCCACTTTCACAAAATTTACATCCCATATTGCAGCCAACTTGTGAGGAAACGCATACGCTAAGGCCGTAATTATGCATCATTAAAACTGCTTCGATTTTTTGATTATCCGCAAGAGCAAATAAGATTTTTTTTACATCAGTATCTTCCTCAACTTTAATTATTTTAATAAAATCACTAGTAAAATTATCTTTTAAATATTCAATATTTTCTTTTTTAATATTTGTAAATTCATCAAAGTTATAAACTTTTTTATCATATAACCAATCAAAAACTTGTGATGCCATAAATTTTTTCTTACCATCACTTTCAAACTTTTTAATTAAATCATTTTTTGTAAAACTAAATATATTTTCCATACAAGAAAATTGTACTAAATTTTTAGCATATTGTCTATTATTTTAGTGTATTTTAAAAAGAAACTAAAACTCTTTGTTATGTAATCTTTATTTATTGGATTAGAAAATATCCTTCGAATATAAATATCATTTATAAATTCATTTTAAGTAGCATAGTTTTTTGCATAATATTTTCTTTTTTCTATAAATATTTTTTTACTTTACACTTTTTATTATTTTCTATGTCATTTTAAAATTCTACTTTCATATATACTTATTACCAGAAAATTTCTAATTTTCTCCTTTTTTTGTTAAATTTCTATAAAAAAGTTAAAGTTTTATACATTGTTGACATTTTATAGTATTTTATTTACATTTATTTTACATATCTAAAAATGTAAAGTAAAGTATTAAAAAACATAACTAAATTCTATCGTTATGTTTAATTTCTTTTCTAATACCTTTTAGGCCTTGAGAATCTTTATATTTTTCATAAAAATCATTATCTAGCCAAATAGTTACAAAGTTATCCCATCTATTTTTAATACTTGTTTTAGGTTTTAAATTAATATCAACTACAGGAATATCCTCTTTTGAAGTATTGTCATATGTTCTTAAAAATTTTAAATAAGAATATAAAGTTAATATTTGAAATATATATAATGGTGTAAATAAAGTTAAATATAAAATATTTGAGTTTATTTTATTAATATAATTTATAAAATCATTACTTAAAAAAGTTAAACTATTAATATCTGTTACAAGATATATTAATATAACTGTAATACTCATAACAATTGTCTTAATCTTACCAATTTTTGATGTTTTAACATTGATATTTTTTTGAAACTTTATAAATTGAATTAAAACAACAGCAAGTTCAAAAATAATCGAAGCAATTGAGTATTTAGTTACTTTAAATAGAATTATTAAATTACTGCAAGAAAATAGTTTATCCGCTACACCATCAAACATACTCCCAAAAAATGTAGCAACATGAAATTTTCTTGCCAAAAATCCATCAATACAATCAGTAAGATAACAACATATTGAAAGAATAGCGGCATATAATCCTCCATAATTAAAGTATACAGGAATCATCATAAAAACACCTATTATTCTTACCATTGTAAGAAGATTTACAAATATTAACATAAACTTTTTCATAATCTTTCCTTTCTATTTTATATTATCAAATTCAAGTAAATAATTATCATTATTATCTTTTATATTGATAGATAAAATATTTTGTTCATCTATTTTAAATTTTATTCCTATATTATCATTTTCATAAATTATTTCATTTTCTTCTTCATTTATATTTTCCGTTAATGTAGAGGTTAAATCATATATTTTTTGAATATCTAAATAATTTTCATTTAAACCTAAATATAAATTTTCTAAAGGAATTTTTTCATCCATATTTATTTGAAATATACCTTCATTATTAATTTCATATTTAATAAGTCCTTCACTATTTTCTCTATAACCAATAATATTTTCTTTTGTTTTAGTTCCCGTATAAACAGTTTTACCTAATGAAGTATTTACTGTATATTTATAATTATATTCACTATTAAGTAGTTTTTCTTTCATACTAGCAAATGTAATAGTATTTTCTGTTTCATTATTTTTAGGTAAATTTTTTAAAGCATTATTGTAAGGAATTACTACGATTAAAAAGACAAATATGAAAAATATAAACCATAATCCCAAACACACTAATGCATGATATCTTTTATTTTCCCATAGTTTAACAAAATAATTATCTGGATCTTTCTTTTTTAACATTTTAATTATTAACATATAAATTTTCCTTATCAATACCATTTAAAAATGCTTTAATATTCATTTCATTTTTACCCATTGGTTTTACTATCTCAAGACTTATTACTCCATCTTTGCAACCGATTTCTAAATTATTTTTACTTGCATATACTTTACCTACTTCACTATTTTTTTTAATAAATGAAGCTTTACATACTTTTATCTCTTTATCATTTAAAATAAAATTTGCATAAGGTGATGGAGCAAAAGCTCTTATTTGATTTATAATATCTTTACCATCTTTATTAAAATTTATTTTTTCATCTTCCCTAGTTATAAGCCCTACATAAGTGGCTTCTTCATCATTTTGAGGGATACTTTCATTCTCTCTTTTCACAATTAATGGTAATGTTTTTTCAAGAAGTTTAGCTCCCAAAATAGATAATTTATTTGATAATGTTTCAAGATTATCATTATCATCAATATTGATACTTTCCATTGAAATTATATTTCCAGTGTCCATACCTTTGTCCATATACATAATAGTTACGCCTGTTTTAGTTTCACCATTTAAAATAGCACTTTGTATTGGAGATGCACCCCTATATTTTGGTAAAAGAGAAGCATGAACATTAATGCATCCTAGTTTTGGAATACTTAAAATACATTCAGGTACTATTTTTCCATATGCACAAGTTATGATAATATCTGGATTAATTTCACTAATTTCTTCGAATGCATCCTTTATTTTATCTGGAGTTATTACATCAATGTTGTTTTCCAAAGCACATTTTTTAACTGGAGAATAAGTAAGAACTCTTTTTCTTCCTTCATAAGTATCTTTTTTAGTTATCACTAAAACAAGATTAGTATTTTTTATTAAATATTGAAGTACTGGAACAGCAAATATAGGTGTTCCCATAAATATTACTTTTAAGTCTTTCATGTAGCCTCCATATAAATAGATTATACACTATTTTTCCTTAAAAAAAAAGAAATTTATTCATTAAAAAAATTTCCAATATAGGAAATTATTTTTTTAAATGGTGTCTTGTTGGAGATTCGAACTCCAGACCCTTTGATTAAAAGTCAAATGCTCTACCGACTGAGCTAACAAGACATAATATTGAAATGGCTGCCTCGGATGGATTCGAACCATCGGAATGTCAGAGTCAAAGTCTGATGCCTTGCCACTTGGCTACGAGGCAATATTTGAAATGGTGGAAGGAGATGGATTTGAACCATCGAACCCGAAGGAACAGATTTACAGTCTGCCGCGTTTGGCCACTTCGCTATCCTTCCGTCATTAAGAAAGTTCTTTTCTTTCTTCAAAGACAATATAGATTTTACCATAAATTTTTGCGTTTGTGAACACTTTTTTTGAAATTTGTTTAAAAAAAGTGTGTTTTTTTTGTTTTTAAAGGATTTTATGCTTATTTTCTTTAATTTTTTCTAAATAAATTCTATATACTTCATCAACTTTCTTATCCCAAGTTACATATAAATCTATAAAAGCATTTTCTTTTACTTTATTTAAAAGTTTATCATTATTCATAACTTCAATAATTTTATCTGAATATGCTCCAATAGTATTTTCACTTATAAAACCATTTACATTATCAGTTACTGTAGCACTTGTCGCACTTCCCTTTAAGAATACTCCAGGTGTTTTTTGAGAGGCTGACTCTATTTGTACAATTGATGATGCATCATAAAGTGATGGAAATAAAAATAGATCTGCTCTTGCATAATATTTTGCAAGTTCCTCTCTATCGGTAATTTTACCTGCCATTATAACATTATCACTAATTTCTAGTTCATTTATATAATTTAATAAATCATTTTCATCTTGACCAGTACCAACAAAAATCATTTTAAATTTTAATTTTTTATCTTTTTCTTTAACTGCTTTTAAAGCATCGGCAATAAAAAATATATTTTTTAATTTATTAATTCTACCCACAAATAAAAATACTTTTTCATTATTTTTAATATTATGTTTTTTATTTATATAATTAAAAGCTTCTTTTTCGCTTTTTACAGGTATCATTTCTGTAGCATTATTCATAACTTTAGGAAGACATTTATAATGATAATCTTCATAATATATTCTGGCAACTTCACTATTTACAGCCCAGCATTCATCACATTTATTAAAAAATTTCATTAAATTATTATTAAGTTTAGTGGCAAGTATATCAGATTTTACTGCTCTTTGAAAATCTTGTTTAAATTGTGAGTGCATCGTAGCAATGCAAGGTACATGGTGTCTTTTTGCATAAGCAAGTCCTGCCCTTCCTAAGGTAAAAGGTGAATGTACGTGTACAATATCAAGTTTATATTTATTAAGTTTTCTCATAAACTTTGCATCAAGTTTAGGTATAGATACTGAATAATCTAAAAATGGCACCTTTACAGAGTGACACCTTACAACCTTATAAGGAAAAATACTATCATCATATTTTTTAGTTAAATACTCTGGTACAAATACAATTACATTTGCATATTTACAAAGTCTTCGTGCATAATTGTCCATAACCATAATTACCCCATCAGCCATAGGGAAAAATGAATCACCAAAAAGTCCAATTGTTATTTTTTTATTATTATCTTGTTTCATAATATAATTATATCATACATTTTTAAATTATTCACTTTAACTTATCTAATATAGATAATTTTCTAATATAAAGATTATTATTTTTACCAGTACCTAAACTAACATCTGGTTTTGCACTGCCATGAAAATCACTACCACCACTTACTAGTAAATTATATCTATTTGCTATTTCTAAATAATATGCCATTTCTTCTTTAGTAATACTACTGTGATAGCATTCCATTCCCTTAAGGCCACTTTTTAGCATGTCTTTTAATAAAATTAAAAATTCTTTTTCATTTAATTTTAGAGTTTTAGGATGAGCAAGTACAGGAATACCACCACTACTTAAAATTAAATTTATACAATCTTCATAAGTTAAACCTTTATTAATAGTTCTTACTTTTTCATAAGCACTAACTAAATATTTTTCAAAAGCCTCAGGAATATTTTTAGCATACCCTCTTTTCACTAAAAGATGCGCAACATCTACTCTTCCTAGATTATGATTAACATTTATAAGTGATTTAATATCTTCATAGCTAAAGGTAATATTATAATCATTTTTTAATACCTCCAAAATACTTAAAACTTTATTTATACAATTGGATTTAATATCATCTAACTTTTTGTTTAAAGTTTCATTATAAATATCTATTCCATAACCTAAAATATGCATTTGACCTATAGTTCTTTTAACAGAAAATTCTATACCATTAATAATTTTTATACCACTGTCAGAGATTAAAGGACTATCAATATTTTTAAGTCCCTCAACTGTATTGTGATCTGTTATAGCAAGAACTCCAATCTTTTTAGCAATTGCCAATTGAATTAACTCTAAAGAAGTTAAATCTCCATCCGAGGCATTTGTATGAGTATGCATATCAATTATTTTCTCACTTTCTTTATATGGTTTAATAATATTATTAAAATATATTTTATTTAAAGTTTCTATGCCTACATTATTTTCATATTTACTTAACACATCATATGTTTTAGTTCTATCATACTTAAAGTTATCCATTAACTTACATATTTCTTCACTATCATGTGGACTATACATAATTTTTCTCCTTTCACTTGTATTATAAAGCAAAATTATATATAATAAAAATACATATTTGTTATGTTTATCATAACTGGAGGTTATTATGAATATTAATTTGGAATACTACAAAATATTTTATGAAGTTGCTAAAGAGCAAAATATTACTAAAGCCAGTGAAAACTTACATATATCACAACCAGCTATCAGTAAAACTATAAAACTTCTCGAAGAAAAACTTGGTGGAACTTTATTTGTAAGAACTAAAAAAGGCGTTATTCTTACCGAAGAAGGAAAAGAATTTTACAGTTATATTACCAAAGCCATGGAATATATAAATAGTGCAGAAAATAAATTTAGTGATTTAATTAATTTAGAAACTGGAGTTATAAAAATTGGCATTAATTCAACTTTAACCAAAGAGTTTCTTCTTCCTTATTTAGAAATATTTAATAAATCATACCCTAAAATAGATATTCAAATTACTAATGGTATTACTTCACATCTTATTAATGAATTAAAAAATGGATTAATTGACATTGTATTTTTAAATTTGAATGATAAAGATTATGGAAATGACATTAATATAATAAAATGTAAAAAAATCCATGATGTTTTTATAGCAAGTAAAAAATATAGTGAACTTAATGATAAAGTTATTTCTTTAAATGAACTTAAAAATTACCCTTTAATATTTCAAGCAAAAGGTTCCAACACAAGAAACTTTTTAGATAATTTCTTGAAAGAAAAAAACATAACCTTAAAACCAAACATCGAACTTGCAAGTTACTCTCTTGTAACAGAATTTTGTAAAGCTGGTTTTGGTATTGGTTATGCGGTAAAAGAATTTATTCAAAAAGACTTAAATGAAGGCAAAATATTTTCCCTTAAAATAAAAGAAAATATACCAGAAAGATATATAGGCTATGCTATTTCTAATAAACATTTACCTAGTTTTAGTACAAAAAAATTAATTGAAATTATTAATAAAAAATAAAATTTATTTTTTTTTAAAACCTTTAATAAATAAATATATTTGAAAAATTAAACACATTGGCAATAACAATATAATTGTATAAGAGTACAATCCTCCGACTACACCAATCATAAATCCGGGTAATCCATAACTAGTTTCATCAAAAAATTTCACCCCAAAAATAGCATGATATAAACCTAACAAAAGAATAAATAAACACGGTATAAAAGAACAAAACAATAATTTTTTTCTATTATTTCTAAATTTATAACACATTTGATAAGTAAAACACATTGGGATAATGGGAATAGAAAATAAATAATAATAAATATATGTTTTTAAATTAGTTAATAATCTTTGAATGCCTTGTAACTCTACTCCATTTAAATAATATTTTCCAGATAAAATTACATATATAACAAATGCATATCCTAAAAATGATAAATAATATAGTACTTTTAATATTTTTACTTTCATAATAATTTCTACCTCATACTAATTTTATCATACAATAATGCCTTATAACAACAGCTTAAATTCCCGCTACTTGAAATTTAAATATTGTTACTTTATAATATGTTTTAAAAGAAAGAGAGATATAATGATAAATAACACGATAATAGAAAAAGTTAACGAATTAATAAAAAAATTAAATATTAAAAACTATACAGGTATTATAGTTTACGGAAGTTATGTAGGAGAAAGAAATAATAGTTTATCAGATTTAGATGTAATGATAATTAAAGAAAATTACCATACATTAGACTGTGGTAGTATGATGATTGATAATGTTAGAGTGGAATTTTTTATAAATGATTTACAAAGATTATATTCTTTAGCGGATAATGAAATTAATAATAATGATCCCTCTCACTTAACAAAATTTGCTACTTGTGAAATAATCTCTGATACAAATGATAAAGTAAAAGATTTTGTTAATTATGCTAAATATTTATATAATCAGAAAATACAATGTTTTTTTACCGAAGAAGATAAATTTTCTATATTTTCTATCAACAATCGTATTGAAGATTTAGAATCACTTATAAATCAAGATAGTTTTTATGCAGTTTATTTTATTGTTTTAGAGAAAATAAGAGTATTATATTCCAAAATAAATGGTATAATTGATTTACCTTTAATGAAAATTGAAAGGATTTACATAGATAAAGAGTATGCTAATAACTATATAAATTCCAGCATTCACACATTACCAAATGAGACATTTATTTCCCTATATTTAAATTGTTTAAATATCAATGATAAAAATGTAATGCTTGATAATTTAGAAAAGTTGTATAATTATTCTTTTGCAAATCTTGATTTTAATCCTCAAAATTTTTGCTTAAAATTTACGAAAAAAGCTCCATTTAAGATTTAATCATATTTACATCGACTTTACATTTTACAAAATTTGTGGTATAATCATATCAGTTAAGGGGGATAATATGAAAGAAATATTTTTAGAATATTTAAGCGAACTTATTTATATGTTAAAAGAATATGAAAATAGTTGGTGGGCAGAATGGATGGAAAAAGCCTACATAAAATATCGTGATGAAAATGACATTGATAAATTTTTAAGAGCTTTCGGTGGTATGGGAAGTTTCAGTGATTCTATCTTTAAAAATGACTGTACACAGTTAATTAAAACCATAACATCAAATATGGGTTATGAAATAAACAAAAATGGTTATACTGATGTTTATGAAATATTAGACAGAATTGTAAAACACGACATTGGTTGGATTAAAGAATGCACCGAAAATAATAGAGATATAAGTTATTATCAAGAAAATGAAAAAAGACTTGCCTTCTATAGTTACCTACTTGAAAACTATGTTCCTGGTAACTTACATGAAATTAATACTGCTTATTTAAAGCAATCTCAAAATAAATCAAGATAGTTTCTTAATTGAAACTATTTTTTTGTTCATTAAAAATACCAGTAATTCTTTGAGAAATTTTACTTGTTAAATAATAAATATAATCTTTATTTTTACCATTATTACCATTCAATAAATATTCAATAAATAAAATGCTTGAAAATAAAAATTAATTAGTTTATAATATACCTTAAACAAAAGAGGCATTATGAAAGAAACTTTTTTAGAGTATTTAAATGAACTTATTTATATGTTAGAAACTTATGAAGATGGTTGGTGGTTAAAATATGTTCAAGAGGCACGCCAATCATATTTTGAAAATAATAATATTTCTAAATATACGAGCCTTTTCTGTGGTATGGGAAGTTTTAATGACATAGGATTTAATTGCAAGATTACTCAAGTTCTTCAAGATATCACTTATGAAATGGCACATTCCATCGAGCAAAGTAGTTCATTTGCATTAAATAATATTTTAAATAAACTTATTAATGAATATGGTGCGTGGATTGAGGATTTAACTGATTTACAAAATGAATATAATTATACAATTTTTTTGACAGAAAACTACGTTCCAGGTAATTTACATGAAATTAATACTGCTTATTTAAAGCAATCTCAAAATAAATCAAGATAGTTTCCTTAATTGAAACTATTTTTTTGTTCATTAAAAATATTTGTAATTCTTCGAGAAATTTTACTTGTTAAATAATAAATGTAATCTTTATTTTTACCATTGTTATGCGAGGTATTTGGACAAACAACAATCAAAGATACCTTCGGATCATCATAAGGAAAGAAACCAGCCATTGTAAGAGTTAATGTTTTAGTATCTATTTTACCATCATTATTTGTATCAATAAAAGATTCACTTGTACCAGTTTTACCTGCTGGAGAAAGATTTTTATTCATAAATCCTAAACCTGTACCATTATTCATTACTTCATAAAATCCCTTATGAATTTGATTAAAGTCATCATTTGAAATTTGGACATTATCCACTACCTCATGCTTATTTTTATAAATTATAAAGTCATTATTTTTTATCTCATTTACAAGTGAAGGACTAATTCTTTTTCCTTTCATTGCTAAAGTATTAATATAATTAAAAAGTTCAATAGGTGTATAAGTATCATACTGCCCTATCGCTAAATTTAAAAGTAAGTCATCACTAATAATATTTCCCTTAAGACCTGGTTTTTCATTAGGTAAATCAATACCAGTTATAATGCCAAGGCCATATGAAGAAAGCATATCTCTATAAATATTAAATTCTTTTTCACTTGCATTTAGATCCATATTGGGTGTATACTTTTTTCCTAAAAGCGAAATTGCTATTAAAAACTGATAATAATTTGAACTCATTTTAAGGGCACTAACATCATCTAAATAACCAAGTTCTTTAAAAGAACATTTTTCAGTTTTATTTTTTAGTTTTACACAACCATCTAAAATCTTTTTACCTTTTTCAATTAGATTATATTTGTATCCAACACTTATCGTAGCTCCCTTTACTACAGAACCCATTGTAAAAGCACTATTAATATTATTTAAACTAATATCAGTAAAAGTATTATCATTTAAATATCTTTGTCCATTTAAGGAATAAACTTCAGATGTTTTAGGATTTCCTACGATTACAAAAGCATCATTTAAATACTGTGTATTAAGATGTTTTTTAGCCTTAACAAGTTCCTCTTTAATAATTCTATTTATTTCATTAACTAAATTTATATCAATAGATAAATATAAGTCACTACCCTTTTTACCATGAGAAATTAAAGTTAAACTATTATCATTATTTACTTTATATTTTGCATTTGTTCCTTTTAAATATTCTTCATATTCTCTTTCTAAACCAGAAATACCTACCTTTTCATATAATTTATAACCTTTTTTTAAATAATAATTTTTATTTTCTTTTTGAATAGGGCCGACTGAACCTAATACATTTTTTAAAGTATCTTTATATGGATAGAATCTTTCAAAACTTTCTTTAATAAAAAGTCCTTTGACACCACTATTTAAAACTAAAGATATTTTCTTTTCATCTAAATTATCTTTTAAAATTATATCTTCATATTTATAACTATTATTAACTTTTTTTAAAAATTCATCTTTATTTATATTAAAATTATTATAAAGAAATTTAAGTATTTCCAAAATATCTTCATTTTCATTATAATGATAAGTAAGATTATATACCTTTTTATTACCTACGAGTAAAATGCCATTTTTATCATAGATATTCCCCCTTAAACCATCATCAATGCTTACTAATTTTTTTGTTTTAAAAATAAGTCTTTCTTGATAATATCTATTTAATAATTTACGATTATAAATAAAATATACACTTATAAAAATAAAGAAAATAATAATAGTAAATTTAAATAATAATAAAAACTTTTTCATATTAATAGTATTCAAAAAATAAAATAAATCATACAATATATTAGGTGATAAAAATGTTTGGTATGATAGATAATTTTATGAAAGGTATTACTAAAGAAGATGTAAATAAATTTGCTAAAAGCAAAAATGTTTTTTTAGACGATGATGAGCTTACTTTTACTTATGATTTTGTTAAAAAAAATTATAAAGAAATGCTTAAAAATCCTAGTTTATTTAAAATAGATCGTTATAAAAATAAATATAAAGGTAATAATTTTGAAAAAATAAAAAAAGTATATATTGAATACTTTTCTAAATATCAAAGATTTTTATAATACTCTAAAACATCTTTGGTTAAATTTGGATTAAATTTCTTATCTTTTATCATTTTTATTTCAAATTTGTATGGAGGGAAGTCTCCAATATAAGGTGTTTCAAGTATTTTTGGAACATTTTTTAATTTATCATTATATATTACATTAATTAGATTATCAAATCCTATATAACCATAACCAATATTTTCATGTCTATCTTTTTTACTTCCCAAAGGATTTTTACTATCATTTATATGAATACATCCTATTTTATCTATACCAATTAAATTATCAAACTCTTTTAAATAAGAATCAAAATTATTTAAATCAACTCCTGAATCATTTAAATGACAAGTATCTAAACATACACCAATTTTATTTTTAAATATTACATTATCAAGTAAATATTTTATTTCTTCGATGTTTTTGCCACATTCAGTACCTTTTCCGGCCATTGTTTCAAGAAGTACAGTTACATCAGTATCAACATTTATAACATAGTTTAAAGCATCAACAATATTTTTTAGAGCAACCTCTCTATCAAGAGAAACACTAGCACCTGGATGAACAACAATATATTTTATGCCAAGTTCATCACATCTTTTAATCTCATTTTTTAAAAAATTAATACTAAATTGCCATTTATTTGCATCAATATTATTTGCAAGATTTATTATATAAGGAGCATGACATATTACATTTTCTATATTTATTCCATACTCTTTCATAAGATTATGTGCTTCGATTACATTATTTACATTTATTTCTTTTCTTATAGTATTTTGTGGAGCACCAGTATAAAACATAAATGTATTTGCATTATATGAGATGGCCTCCTTAACAGAACCTAAAAGTCCATTATTAAAACTTACATGTGAGCCTATTATCATTTTATTTCCTCCATACTAAAAGAATATCACAAAATAAAAAAAAACTCAAATGAGTTTTTTTATGCACTACAAGATGATCCTGTACAATATAAATCATAACCTTTAGGAGTCTTGTTACCACATTTTTGAAGTGCTGTATTATTACTATCATTATGATTTGCTGCATCTTCAAAATCTGTATTTCCTGTTGCCTCTAAAAAGTCATATGTTTTATTACCAATCCAATAAGTATATGAATATTGATTAGTACTTGAATCATATTTTACTAATACTGAAGCATTATAACTTTGTTTGTTTTCCGCATATCCTTTTGCTACTAACCAAGTAATATCAAAACATATAGATTGATTTGGTTGAAATGCAGGATTATTTGTCATAGCCTCTGCTTGATAAGCTGTTTTGGCAGCATTCATTAAATCAATTCCATCACTTTTTAAAGCAGACTTTCTTGAATTAGCCATTATTGGTCCCATTGCAGTAATACCAATTAACATAACAACCGCTAAAATAACGATTACAGCAAGAAGTTCAACTAATGTAAAACCTTTTTTATTATTTCTCATATTTGCTATCCTTTCTATATTAAGAATAGCATACTAAAAAATTTTTTTCAAGATGTTTTTACTTAATTGTGTCAATTATTGATGATATCATATCTACTGTGTCAATAGCTTTACTTATTTTATCAGAGGTTCTTTCTTTATAAACTTCCTTCATTTTACTTTCAAATGTTTTAAAAAAATTTGGATTACGATTTAAATCTTTTATATAATATGAATTTTCCATAAAATGTGAAAATAATTTTTCATTTTCTTTTAAAGAAATTAGTACACTTTTATTCATTAATCCTCGAAAAATTTATTAAGTGGTCTTGGTGTAACTGGCGCTTTAGGAACATTTCCACCTGTTTTACTTGTAAGTTCTTGAACAAAATCTAATGCTTTTTGAGCAGTTGTAATATGTTCTTTAATAGTATCTATATTAACACCCTTTATTAAATCATTTATTTTAAAACTACTTTCTCCATTTCTTTCACTATTTTTATATTTACTCCATACACTTTCATCTTCTCCATAAATATCATAAAGTTCATAAAATTTTTGCCATGACATTTCACCGTTTTCTATGTACTTAGCAAGACTTGGATTTTTACTTGCAAATTCTTTAAAATCATCTTTTTTACTCATGATATCACCAATATAAATATATGAAAATAATATAGTAAAATGAATAAAACACCCAATTTATTGAGTGTTTATTTTTTATATTTTAAAACTATTTGTAAAATCTTCAAATGATATTTGAGTTTCCTCTTTAGTTTCCTCTTTAGGTTCTTCTTTAGGAAAATCTATGTCTTTTGTTTTACCTATTTTTTCAAATTCATATTTTGGTTTTACATTAACAACCTTTAATTTAGTATATGTACTTCCAAAACTATTTGAATCCATAATAGGAATATCACTATTTTTTATTTCATTTACATCATCATTTGTTTTAATAACATTAATTGTTCTAACATTTGAGGTAAATGCAGATATTACTCTATAATCTTTAGTTTTATTTTTCTTAATTATTTCTTTACCTTTTTTATTTCTAGTTAACTCTACAAGTTCAGATAATTTAACCCTTTTTGCAGTATTTAAATTAGTAAAAATATTAATGTATTCATCACTATCATTAATTTGTGAGGATGATATAACATTATTATCCTTTATAGGATATCCTTTTACACCTGATGCTTTAGGTCCAACCTCTGGGATTTCACCAGTTTCAAATAGTAAATAATAATTATTATCTGTTAAAATTAAGGTTTTCTTACCCTCTTTTTGAACACTTATTAGTTCATCATTATCCTTAAGTTTTATTGACGTCATTGGTTTAGAACATCTTGAAACCTCAAACTCTTCCATTCTAACTTTTTTAATCATACCCTCTTTTGAGGTTAATACTAAAGATGTACCCTTTTCAAAAATAAATGAATTAATTATTCTTTCGTTTTCTTTAATCATTATTAGGTTACTTATATGTTTACCTAAATCTTTCCATTTACATTCAGTTATTGTATGTACTGGAATAAATAAATAGTTTCCAAGAGATGTAAATGATAATATATAATCTCTTGTATTAAGTTCAAACATATTTCTAACAAAATCACCAGGTTTTAAAGTTGTTTCATCAGTGGCCGCTTTAAATGACTTCATAGGAACTTTTTTAATATAACCATCATTTGTAACAACAACAATAACATCCTCTTTAGGTATCATATCTTTTAAATCAACTTTTATTTCAGTTATTTCATCTTTAATTTCAGTCTTTCTAGGAACTGCATAGTTTTTCTTAACTTCTCTAAGTTCTGATTTCATAAGTGATTTTAAAACGCCTTCATCAGATAATATTTCATGACATCTTTCAATTAACTTTTGAAGTTCTTCGGCTCTTTCCTTTAAAACTACAATATCAGTATTTGTTAATCTATAAAGTTGTAAAGTTACTATTGCTTCCGCTTGCTCTATATTAAAATCAAATTTATTAACTAAATTTTCTTTTGCATCTGCTTTATTTTTAGAACTTCTTATTACTTTTATAACTTCATCAAGAATTGATATTGCTTTCATAAGTCCTGATACAATATTAAATTCTTTTTCATAAGTTTTAAGTTCAAATGTAGTTCTTTTTATAATAATATCTTTATAGTGTGCAATATAAGCATCAAGTATTTCAAGTATTCCTAGTACTTTAGGACTCCTGTTTACAATTGAAACCATATTATAATTATAACTTATCTGAAGATCAGTATTTTTAAATAAATAATTTAAAATTAATTCTTTGTTTGCACCAGTTTTTAAATCAATTGCTATTTGTAAACCTTCTCTATCAGTTTCATCTCTTACTTCGCTTATACCCTCAACTTTTTTATCAATTCTAATTGAATCAATTTTACTTACAAGAGCTGCTTTATTTACATCAAAAGGTATTTCAGAAATTATAATTTGTTCTTTACCTTTTTCTTTTTTAAACTCTGTTTTTGCTCTAACAATTACTTTACCAGTTCCTTTTGTAAAAGCAGATATTATTCCCTCTTTACCTTCGACTATTCCTCCCGTAGGGAAATCTGGTCCTTTTACAATTTCTAAAATTGTCTCTAATTTACATGATGGAGAATCTATTCTTTTTATAGTGGCCTCAATTATTTCTCCTAAATTATGGGGAGGTATATTTGTTGCATACCCTGCAGAAATACCATTTGCACCATTTACAAGTAAATTAGGAAATTTTGCAGGAAGTACAGTAGGTTCTAAGAAACGATCATCAAAGTTAAGAGCCCAAGATACTGTTTCTTTATCTAAATCTTTTAAAAGTTCATTACTTATTTTAGCAAGTCTTGCTTCAGTATAACGATATGCTGCTGGACCATCACCATCCATTGAACCATTATTTCCATGAATATCGACTAAAATATGATTTTGTTTCCACCATTGACTCATTCTTACCATAGCATCATATACTGATGAATCTCCATGTGGATGGAATTTACCTAAAACATCACCAACTGTTGCAGCACATTTTATATATCCTTTATCGGAGGTATTTCCTGCTTTATACATTGCATATAGTATTCTTCGTTGAACTGGTTTTAAACCATCTCTAACATCTGGAATAGCACGGTCAAGAATTATTTCTTTAGCGTACTTTCCAAATCTATCACCCATTATTTCCTCAAGGGCATAATCTTGTATTCTTTTTAAAATTTCATTTTCCATATTTTACCCCCTATAATTATCTTCCATGGTAAACTCAACATTTTCGTTTATCCATTCTTTTCTAGGTTCTACTTTATCACCCATTAATGTACTTACTCTTTTTTCCGCAAGAGCGGCATCTGTAATATTTACTCTAATAAGCATTCTTGTATCTGGGTTCATTGTTGTTTCCCAAAGTTGTTCTGGATTCATTTCACCAAGTCCTTTATACCTTTGTACTGCATATTTACCAGAATTTTCTCTTTTTATGTTTTCAAGTTCCTCATCTGAATAAGCATAAAATCTTTTCTTACCATAATCTATTTTATAAAGTGGAGGAACAGCTATATATAAGTGCCCTGTTTCAATAAGACCACGCATATATCTATAAAAGAATGTCAAAAGTAGTATTTGGATATGAGCTCCATCAACATCGGCATCGGTCATTATTATTACTTTATCATAATTTGACTCACTAGCATCAAAACTTTGACCTACACCAGCACCAATTGTATAAATTAATGTATTAATTTCTTCATTTTTAAATAAATCTTCACTACTTGCTTTATCAGCATTTATAACTTTACCACGAAGAGGAAGTATTGCTTGAAATTTACGATTTCTTCCACCTTTAGCAGAACCACCTGCTGAATTACCTTCGACTATAAAAAGTTCATTTATTTTAGGATTTTTACTTTGGGCAGGAGCAAGTTTTCCAGATAAATTCTTTTCTATTTTGCTTTTATTTTTACCATTTCTAGCTTCTTCTCTAGCTTTTCTTGCGGCCTCTCTTGCAGTTTTACTTTTCATCGCTTTTTCAAGTATATTAAGAGCAACTTCTTTGTTTTCCTCAAGATAAAACTTCAAACTATCATAAGTTATACTTTCTGTTATACTTCTTGCTTCTGGAGTACCAAGTTTTCCTTTTGTTTGTCCCTCAAACTGCAAAAGTTCCTCAGGTATTTTAAGACTTATTACTGCAGTTAAACCCTCTCTTACATCTGCTCCATCAAGTGAATAATCTTTACCTTTAAAAATACTATTATTTTTTGCATAATCATTAAATGCTTTAGTAATTCCTGTTTTAAAACCAACTTCGTGTGAACCTCCATCACTAGTTTTAACATTATTTACAAATGATAAAATATTCTCTTGATATGTATCAGTATATTGAAGAGCAACATCTACTTCAATACCTTGTTTAGTTCCAGAATAGTTTATTACTTTATGAAGGGTTGTTTTATCTTCATTTATATAATCTACAAAACTAGTTAACCCATTTTCATAATGATATTTAACTTCTTTTTTATCTGCTTCATCAATAACTTCGATTGTAAGACCAGGAAGTAAAAAAGCACTTTCTTGCATTCTTTCACAAATTGTTGTATATGAAAACTGAAGATTTTTAAAAATATCATCATCAGGTTTAAATTTTACAATAGTTCCTGTTTTTTTACTTTCACCAATTGTCCTAAGAGGATTTTTTACTTTACCACCATTTTCAAAGTCAATTTCACTTATTTTACCATCACGATAAATTACCACTGTCATTGAGCTTGATAAAGCATTTACTACAGAGGCACCTACACCATGTAGACCTCCAGAAACTTTATAACCATCTTCAGTAAACTTACCACCTGCGTGAAGCATTGTATAAATTACCTCTGGAGTGCTTTTTCCTGAAGCGTGCATTCCAATCGGTACACCACGGCCATTGTCCGCTACTGTAATTGAATTATCTTTATTTATAACTATTTTTATATAGTTACCAAAACCATTTATTACTTCATCTATTGAGTTGTCAACAATTTCCCATACTAAATGATGAAGACCTCTTTTATCTGTTGAACCAATATACATACCTGGTCTTTTTCTAACAGCCTCCAAGCCCTCTAAAATCTTGATAGATGATTCATCATATTTTTTTACCATAGTACCACCTTAAATTATTATAAATAAAAAACTAAATTTTATCAACTTCACTTTACACAATTTTTCTTTTTAAGTGTCAAGTTTATAAAAAAAAGAAAGTTTTAACACTTTCTAATTATAATAAATTAAGTGAATCTGAAGTATTATCCTTTAAAACAGGTTCTTCAGTTTTAAGTTTTGGAAGTTCAATTTCCATTGTATCATCAAAATCATCATTATTTTCCACTACTGGAGTTTCAACCTTTTCTGGAGTTACTACATTATTATTTGGGACATATACTGAGCTATATACATTCATTACTTTAGGTTTTTCAGTAGTTTCTTTTTGAACTTCTGGAGTTACCAAAGGTTTTGTTTCTAAATTTTTCATCTCTTTATCTAACGAAGATGAAAGTTCTTTTAATCTATTTACAGTTTCTTCTTCTTTTTTATTAACTCTATATACATCATCATCAATAACAGGTTTTGTATTCTCGATAGTAGGTTTTATTTCCATTACAGGTGGAATAACCGGTGGCACTTCTTTAACTGGTGGTGCCACTACTATATCTTTTTTAACTTCCATGACTGGTGTAACTTTAACAGGCTCAACTACAGGAACGGTTTTTACTTCATTAACTGGTGCTACTGGAGTTTGTATAGGTTCATTAACAGTCACTGGTTTAACTTCAGGTGCACTTATTACTGGTGCAACTTTAGGTTGGGCTAGAGTATTTTGTACCGGAACACTAGTTTTCACTTCATTATTTGTAGCCACAGTATTGTTTTGTATATCTTTTAATTTTTCTAAATTAAGTTTTTGAGTTTCTTCGATTTTCTTTTGATCTTTCTTTCCTAAGAAAAAAACAATAAAAAATGCTATAAGAAGTACAATTATAACCACTCCTAAATAAATAGGAAAGTACTTATTAGCATATAAATTTATAATAAAATCTTTCACTGTAAACACCTCTTTATTCTATTTAATTTTACCATTTAAAATTCTAAATTGCAATAAGTTTCCCAATAAAATTTTATGTCTAAAAAATATTTATTAAAAAAGCTGGAATAAAACCAGTTAAATAAGCATTATATCACAAACATAAAATTCATCTTTTTTCTTATATATTGCAACTTCCTCATTATTATAATATAAAAGTAATTTATCTTCATTGCTATCTATTTTTATATGAGAACCATTTTTTACTTTATTATATTCATCCTCATTTAAATTATAAATTTTATAATCAAATAAATCTTTTACAGATAACATTTTATAATTACCATTTTCAATATCTTTTATAGTATATGTATTTGAAATATCAAAATTACCTTGTTTGGTTCTTATTAAATCAGACATTGTTCCAATAACATTTAATTTCTCACAAATAGTTTGAATTAAACTTCTTATATAGGTTCCTTTAGAACAATTGCATTTAAATACTATTTTATTATCTTCATAAGATATTAACTCTAAATTATATATATCAACTTCATTTATAGGTAGTTTTACTTCTTCACCATTTCTTGCATATTCATATAGTTTTTTTCCATTAACTTTCTTTGCACTATAAATTGGTACTACTTGTTCATATTTACCAATTAATGAAGAAAATACTTTTTCAATATTCTCTTTAGAAACACTTACATCTTTTTGCTCTAATACTTTACCAGTTATATCAAATGTATCTGTTTTAACTCCTAAAGTAATTGTACCAATATACTGTTTATCTAAACTCATTAAACTATTTACAAGTTTTGTATATTTATTTATACATATAACAAGTACACCTTGGGCTATTGGATCTAAAGTTCCAGTATGACCAATTCTCTTGGTATTAAATACCTTAGTTAAACTATTTACTACATCTCTACTTGTTTTGCCTTTATCTTTGTTTATTAAAATTACTGCGTTCATAATCCTCTATATAAATAATACCTTTCTTTCTATTTTCTTTTGGTACATAGATAAACTTTTTTAAACCTTCTTCATCTAAAATATAACCTCTTTTAGACAAAATATCAATTAATAATTCATCATTAAAATAAGGATTTATATATACTGTGGAGGGAGTTACTGATTCTGAATAATTTTCTACTTCACTAATCAAATAATTATAAAAACTACTTTTAAATAAATTCATATATTCTAAGTAATCTGCAATAACGATATTATCAATTACTATTCCACATTCTCTATGGAAAAGTAAATATGCAATTAGATTATATTCATTTGCTATAGAAATTATTTTTTCATCTTCCCTATCAAGATTTTCTTTCACTAGACACGAAAAAAGATAGTTAGGATCATATTTTTGTATTATTAAATTATTCTTATCTAATAAACTTTTTTTGCTAATTAATTCTAATCTATTTTTTCCATTAAAACATTTTGCATACTCATAAGCATTACTTAAAAGTACACTTTTAAAACTTTTATCTACATTACCAACATATAATTTCATACCAAAACCCCATATTATTAATCATTTTGATGTATTTTTTTAATTATATCATCAATTTTATTACCATATTCAATTGACTCATCATAAGTAAATTTTAAAAATGGTATATTTCTTGCATCAATTAATGAGGCAAGTTTTCCTCTTATAAAAGGACTTGCTTCATTAACTTCTTTTTCTATTTCTTTTTTTGAAAGTGAAGAAAGTGATGTAAAATATACTTTACAATAACTAAAATCTTTTGCAAGTGAGCATCCAGTTATTGTAATACTTTTAAGTAGTTCATCATGACATTCCCTTTGAATAATCATTGGAATATATTTTTCAATATCACTTTCGATTCTTTTTACATTTAAACTAGGCATGTTTTACCTGCTCCATTACATAAACTTCAAAAGTATCTCCCTCTTTGAAGTCATCATATTTTTCAAGTGTAATACCACATTCAAAACCTTTTTTAACTTCTTTAGCTTGATCTTTACCTCTTTGAATTGAGGAAATTTTTGTATCAATAAGAATTTTTCCATCACGAATAACTCTTACATTTGCATTATTTTTAACTATTCCATCAGTTACATAAACACCTGCAATATTACCAACTTTAGAAAATTTAAATATTTGTCTTACAACGGCACTACCAATTATTTTTTCTTCATATTCAGGATCAAGCATACCATTTAATGCTGCTTCAACATCCTCGACAAGTTTATAAATAATTGTATAACATCTAATTTCAATACCATATTCTTTAGCCATTGCTTTAGCATCCGAAGATGATACTACATTAAATCCTATTACAATAGCCTTTGAGGCACTTGCAAGAACTATATCACTTTCAGATATTGGTCCTATACCACTACGAATAACTTTTACTCTTACATCTTTAACTTTAATATTTTCAAGAGCACTCTTAACTGCTTCCTCAGAACCTCTTACATCGGCTTTTAAGACAACAGCAACTTCTTTTTGACCTGCATTAACACTTTCAAATAATTCATCAAGTGATAAAGTCTTTTTAACATTACTCTTTTCTTTTTCAATATTTTTTCTTTTTTCAGCAACTTCTTTAGCTTCCTCAATAGTTTCAAAAGCCATAAACTTATCACCTGCTTTAGGTGTATCATTAAGCCCAGTTATTTCAACCGGAGTAGATGGGCCTGCCTCAACAATAGACTCGCCTTTATCATTTTTCATTGTACGAACCTTACCATAAGTTGTTCCTACAACTACAGGGTCACCAAGTCTAAGTGTTCCATTAAGAATAAGGAATGATGATAGTCCTCCAACATTTTTATCAAGTTTTTCCTCGATAACAGCTCCTAAAGCATATCTATTTGGATTAGCTTTAAGTTCTTTAACTTCGGCAATTGCAAGAATTGTTTCAAGAAGGGTATCAACGCCTTCACCAGTCTTTGCAGAAAGATTAATAAATGGGTATTCTCCTCCCCAACTTTCTGGAGTAATACCATTTTCACTCATTTCAGTATATACTCTTTCAATATTAATATTTGGTTTATCAATTTTATTAACTGCAACAATAATTGGTACACCAGCACTTTTTGCATGATCTATTGCTTCTTTTGTCTGAGGCATAACACCATCATCTGCAGCAACAATAATAACAACTATATCAGTTACACTTGCTCCCCTTGCACGCATTTGTGTAAAGGCGGCATGACCTGGAGTATCAATAAATGTAATTTTGTGACCATCTTTTTCAGTTTGATATGCACCAATTGCTTGAGTAATACCTCCAGCTTCACCTTCTGCTACTCTCGTAGACCTAATATAATCTAAAAGAGTTGTTTTACCATGGTCAACATGTCCCATTATTGTAACAATTGCTGGTCTTTCTTTTAAATCTTTTTCATCATCAATAACTTCATAATGATCAAAATCAGCAATATCTTGACTTTCTTTTTTCTTTAAAGTTTTATTGTAATCTAAAGCTACGATTTCAGCATTTTCAAAATCAATAACTTCATTCATAGATAGCATTAATCCTAAGCTCATAAGTTTTTTAATAATATCATTTAGAGAAACTCCAAGTGCATCCGCAAAGGCTTTAACACTCATTCCTTCTTCATATAAAACAATATTATCCTCTTTTACATTACTCATTAATTTGCTTTTACTTTTATACATTTGCTTTTTTAAGTTTTTGAAATCAGCATTACTACTATCTTTCTTTTTAAGTTTTTGTTTGCTGTTAGCAACCATATCTTTTTTTACAATATTTTCACTTTGTAATACTTTTTCAACTACATCATCAATTTGGTCTTCTTCTTCATAAGTTGTTTCTTTATCAGTACTTATTAAATTAATTGTATTATCAATCATAATAATATCATCATCAGATAAAATGCTATTACCATCTGCTTTAATTCCAAGTTCATCACATTTTCTTAAAACCTCTGCTACTGATAAATTTACATCTTTTGCATAATCTTTAATATTCATAAAAACCATCCTTTCTTAATTTAATTTTTATCTACTTTTTCCCTTTTCTATATATCCAAAATCATATAATAGTGTTTCTAAATCTCTACCTTCATATTTAATAATTTCAATATTTGCATTACTTGCAATTGATTTAGAAAGATTTGCATCATATTCACTATTATATACAACCTTAGTTATTCCACTATTAATAATAGAATTCATACAATCCTTACAAGGAAAAGTATTTACATAAATTGTTGCTCCTACTGTAGATATTCCATGTCTTGCAGCAAAAGCAATTGCATTTTGTTCAGCATGAGAAGCAGGACATAGTTCTAAATATTTACCAGATGCATAATCAGCCATTGCTCTTCTTCTGCATCCACCTAAATCTTCACAATGTTCAACACCTCTTGCTGGTCCATTAAATCCAAAACTAATTGGATTATCATCTTTAACAATGACTGCCCCAACTTTTCTTGATAAACAAGTACTTCTTAAGGAAGCAAGCTGAGAAATAGCCATATAATATTCTTCTTTAGTTGGTCTCATTAATAATCCTTTCTAAATTATCATATACTTCATCACTAATGCTTACCCCTAAAGCTTTCTCTAATATTTTAGTCTTTTTTGCTTTATTTATTACTTCTATAGATTTTTTTAAGTATGCACCCTTTCCATTAAGTTTACCAGTACTATCATATACTACCTCTCCTAAGGGAGTTCTTACTACTCTTAATAAATCTTTTTTTTCACATTTTTCATGTGATACAACACAAGTTCTTAAAGGAACTTTTTTCATTATCTATTACCTTCCTCAGTAATTTCTTTCATTGTTTTAATTTCTAAATAGTATTTAGTAAGTCTTGAAGCAAGTCTAATATTACTTCCTTTTTTACCAATAGCTTTACTAAATTCATCATCAGGTACAACTACTAAAGCTTTTCTTTCTTTTTCATCTAAAATATTAACAATAGCACCTTTTGCAGGAACAATAGCATTTTTAATAAATGCAGCTGGATCTTCATCATATAATACTAAATCTATTTTTTCATTACCAAGTTCTTTTAAAATACCTGCTATTCTACTACCTTTTTCTCCAATACAAGAACCAATTGCATCAACTTTTGGATTATTAGATATAAGAGCAACTTTACATCTTATACCAGGTTCTCTTACTACTTGATATATATCAATTGTTCCATTAATAATTTCCGGAATTTCTTGTTCAAATAATCTTTTGACAAAACCATAATGTTTTCTAGAAAGCATAATAACTGGTCCTTTAGCTCCTAAAGTAACTTTAGTTAAATATACTTTTATATTTGAACCCATAACAATTTTTTCATCAGGTATAATTTCACTTTTAGGAAGCATACCACGAGTTCTACCAAGATCAATGTAATAATTTTTTTGGTCTTCCATAGCAACCATACCAATCATTACTTCGCCTTCTTTATCACTAAACTCATTTATTACACTTTCTTTTTCAGCTTCTCTAATTTTTTGTGTTAATACTTGTTTAGCAGTTCCTGCAGCAACTCTTCCAAAATCTTTTGGAGTTACTTCTTTTTCAATAGTATCTCCAACTTTAGCATTAGGATCTATTTTAACAGCATCCTCTAAAAGTATTTGTGCGTCAATATTTATCTCTGGTGGTGTTGTTACGATATTACCTTCTTCATCTTCAGTTTCAACTCCATAATCAATTTCTGGTACTACTACTAAATAAGAATATACTTTTATATCGCCACTTTCTCTATCAATTCTTACAATTACATTAGTTTTAGAATTAAAATTCTTTTTATATGCAGTTGTAAGAGCAAGTGTTAATCCCTCAAAAATAACATCCTCACTAATATTTTTTTCTTTTGCTACTAATTTAACAGCTTTAATTAATTCATTTGCATTCATCTTTAATTACCTCTTTCCTTACTAGATATATCTAAAATATAGCTATCATCAATATCACAGTATTTATCCACTATTGGATTAATTATATGAGTAGCAGTAACTATCTCATCTATATCAATTCCTCCAACCTTATCTAGGATTACCTCTAAAAAGGAATATTTTCCTTTCTTTTTAAAAGATATACTATCTACAAATATATCCATATCCTTAATTGCAATATTAATTTTTTCAGTTAATTTACTAAAATCCAAATATATCACCCTCTTATTAATAAAAGTGGGATTGCAGGCCCACTTCAAATGTCAAACTTATTTTATCATTATTTATTTGATATGTCTATAAAAAAATATGAAGAAAATAAAAAAAACTTCAAAAAATCTATTTACAAAGTAAGAAAATTATAATATAATTTAATAGTTGTCGAAGGACAACAACCTCTTTTTAATAATTATCTAAGTAATTATTAAAAATAATCAAATCGTATTTATGGGTTTACGATTTTTTTATTCAAGATGTAAGAATCGACTTTTATATAAAGTCGATTTTTATTTTAATAAAAAAGACTTAAATTAATAAGTCTCCTTCATCATTTTGATTAATTATAAATGCACAGGCATCATCAGTATCAATGTGTAGTTCTGTAACAGCATTTTCTTTTATTTTAATAAAGCACTCTATTATGCCTTTTTTCTCTTTACCAAGTTTAACATTTACAATTTGTCCGTTTTCTAAATTAAGATTTTGGGCTTCTTCCAAAGAAATATGAATATGTCTTTGAGATATAATTGCACATTTTTTAGTTATTTCACATTTATCAGATACTATAGTAATTGTTTCAGCATCAAATAAATCACCACTTTCTCTAACCGGAGGATTAATACCAAATTTAATTGAATCACTTCTTGATATTTCAACTTGTGTATAATCTCTAAATGGGCCTAATACCTTAACATTTTTTATTTCATATTTGCTTGTTTTTAAAGTTACAACTTTATCTGTAACAAAATCACTAGGTTGTGATAAGTTTTTTATTATTTTATATTCATCCCCAAAAAGAAGATCATAGTCCTCTTTAGTTAAATGAACATGTCTATTACTAACTCCTATATTAATTTTCATATCTACCCCATCATATAAGTTATTACTTTAGCAATAGCAATTCCTATAGCAATAATTGAAAATGAAAAAACAATGCTTAATATAATATTTTTTTTCATAATATATTTTCCTTTCTTAATTAATTTATTTTAGTTTTTTTGATAATTCATGTATAATAAATATTCCTAGAAAAACAGTAAGTAACATAATTAAAAATATAATCCAATTAAAACCTTTAAAAAACTTAATCATAATTCCTATTTCAGTAAAAAGTAAAACACCAAGACTTGCGCCAAGAGATACTTTAAATATTTCTTTTTTTAACATATCTTTTTTCATAAATTATACCTTTAGTAAATAATCTTTTCTATATAATCTAGATTACCATTATTAAATGTTAATCTATAAATATCAATATCATTTTTACTATTATCATATATAACATTATCATCATACTCTATTACTAAATTATCATCAAGAGTATATGAGGGCTGTAAAATATTAATTAAATATCCTAAAAATGCTCTTTTATGAGTAAATATTACAACTTTTTTTAAATTACTTAAATTAACAATATGTTCTATTTCATCATTTACTCTTTTACCTACTTCATTTAAACTTTCACCACCCGTAAGTCTGATATTAAAATCATGTTCTTGCATAAAATAAACATCTTTTAGATCTTGATTTTTTAAATTACCTATCTTTTCATCAGCAAACTTATCCGAAGAATAAACATCTTTATTAATCCTTTTAGCAAGTGTTTTAGCAAATAGCATATTACTTGCATTTTGGGATGAATATATTGCATTAGTATCAGTTAATAAAGACAATAATGCAATATTTTTAGCGGTATCCTTAAGTTTATTTATAATAGGTAATCTTATTTTACTTTCTGATAAATTCAAATCATTATATATTAAATTATTTTCTATTATATTATTGCAAATAATAATAATCTGCATTACTCACCTTTTAAATATTTAGCACTTAGTATATAACCACCAGCAAATAAAATCATACCTATTATAAACTCTATTAAATTAAATTTATAACCAAATATTAATATAATAATATTTACTATTGAGGCAAATACAAAGCCCACTATTGCAAAATAAGTCTTTATCTTATGTTTATCTAAAAGATATTCCATAAGTTTACTCATACCAAATATTCCTAAAATCATACCTATGCCAAACACTAATATAATTAAAATATTTTCTCCTAAATTAGTAAAATGCATAGTATCAGAAATAATCGCAAGTAGTGGTGCATAATAACCAAGTATTATAAGAATAGCACTACCTGAAACTCCAGGGATTATCATAGTACCTGCGGCAACAATACCTACTCCAAAAACTTTTAAATATCCTATCAAATTTGTAGTAATAATAGCATCTTTTCCACTTCCTAAAAAAGAAAGTGATAAAAGTATTGCAGCACCAATAATAGAGCACAAAACATTTGGAAGTGTTATTTTCTTTTCAGTTTTTTTAACAATCATTTGGATTCCTCCAACGATTAGTCCTACAAAAAATAGTAATGTTGCCACTGGAAATTTATTTAAAGTAATATTTAAAATAAGACAACAAACAATTGCTGATGCCACTACACCTAAAATGAAACTAATTAAAAACCCTTTTTCCTCTTTAAAAGAAGTAAATAAATTATTAATTACTTTTAATAGTCTTTCATAAATACCCATTGTCATTGCAAGAACCGAAGAACTTATTGGAAAAATAATTCCAAAGCCAATTACAAAGCCTTGCAAAAATGTAATAAATAAATTATCTTTTTTAGTTTTTGTCATTTTTAACCTCAATTTCTTTTATTTCAACTTTATTAATTGCATCGAACTTTTTAGTTATTTTATCAGTTGTTGTTGTAAGTTCATCAACACTATTATTTACCGCCTTAATATTTTTAGATAATTTTTCCCATCTATCTTTATATCTAGAAAACTCTACTGAAAGTTTATTTAACTCTTCATGAATAACTTTTGCATATTTATCTCTTTCAATATTTTTTATAATCATAGATATTGTTGAAAGTGTAGATATTAAAGTTGTTGGACCAGTAATCCATACTTTATTATTATATGCATAAGTAATAAGTTCTGGATGATATGCATTTATTTCAGCGAAAATAGCCTCCGCTGGTAAAAACATAATTGCTTCATCAGTTGTTACTCCAGGAACAATATATTTATTTTTAATATCATTAATATGTTTTTTTACATCTTGGACAAATAACTTTTCATAAGCAAGTCTTTGCTCTTTTGTAAATGATCTATTAACCATTTTTTGATAGTTTTCTAAAGGAAATTTACTATCAATTGATATAGTTCCAAGTGGAGATGGTGCATATAAAAGAGCATCAACAATATACCCATTATCAAATTTAACTTGAGTATTATATATTCCCCCACTTGCAGGTCCAAAAGCATTATTTAAAATATATTCAAGATTTACTTCTCCAAAAGTTCCTCTTGTTTTCTTATCAGTAAGCACTCCTTGAAGTGATATAATATCTGCTCCTAAATCATCAATTTTTCTTTGAGCTTCATCAATTTTAGAAAGTCTTTCAAGTACATTATTAAATGTCTTATTACTCTTTTCAAAATTCTTATCAAGTCTTTCATTTACCATATCATTTATTAATGTAAGTTTTCTTTCAATTCTTTCATTTAATACTTCAAAATCATTTGTAAGTACTTTAGAAAAATCAAATTTAAAATCTCCAATTGACTTAGTAATATCAGTTTCAAACTTACCTAGTTTTTCAATCATTTCATTATTATTTTTATTATTATTCTTAAATAAAAAAATTAATAAGCAAATCAAATTAACTGCAAGAAGTCCAATAATTATATAATCTGTCATAATTCTACCTTTCTTATTATTTTCATTAAAACATTGTCCATTTTAACAGGACTAATATAAATTTCTTTACCATTTTTAAGTTTAATAGCAAGTCTTTTTATTGATGTTGAATAAAATGGATTAATATTTTTTACTACATAACATTTCTTTATACTTTTATAGGGAATTTCCTTTCTAATAAAACCTGCTCTTATAATTAGTTTATCTTTTTGTAAAAAGTATGCTTTAACATAAAAGAACATCATCATTATAAATATAATAGCTAGTTCTACAAATCCAACGATTACATAAGTTGTACTCACTTTCAAAAAAAGCGTTATAGCTATAAGTGCAAGACATATTATAAAATATATTCCAAAAAATACGTAATTAAAACTATCATAATAATTATTTATTTTCATTTAACACCACATCTTATATTATCTACAAAAAATGAACCTGTAAATGTCTTTCCTTGTACTTTTGCTTGAGACTCAGATAGTAAATAAAATTTTAAATTTAAATTCCAAGTATTAGTTGTTCCACCTATAGAACTATCTATAATTGTTGCATCCTTAACAATAGTTTTTCTAAAAGTATTATTAACGCTTTCCCAGCTACTATCATAAGCAAAATTTTTCTCTTCACTAAAGTTATTTGTTCCACTTGCTAAGGAAGAAGATACAGTTAAAGTTAATTCTTTTTTACTTTCATTTGTAACAGGAACACTTTCACTTCCATATACATCACTATTAGAATCATATTCATAAACTATATCATATAAACATTTATAAGTTGTTCCAGTACCTCCAAGGGCGAGTGATACATTTAAATTTACATTACTTTCCGCTACTACTGAACCAGGAGTTGAGGCAATCATATTAGCAAGAGTTGCATGAAGTTCTAAAGGAGCAGATGAAGAAGTAAAGGTTGTATTAAAGCCTTTTTGAGTAGTAACATTTATATTTGCAGTACTATTTACATCTTGCTTAAAAGAACCAAAGTATGCAAATGATGCACCCGCTACCATAATAAGAAGTAATACTATTGCTATCAAACTTGAAACAGTTAATTTATTTTTATTTTCCATATTCATCATATCCTTATAAATCCATTTTACTATATTTTTGTAATAAAAAAAAGAATAAATGTTAAAAATTATTCTTTTTTATTTTTTATTAATAATATACAATAGTTGCAAGTATTAATAAAATAGCAAACATTACAGCCGCAAACATCCAAATATATTTGAACCATTGTTTATAATCTATCTTTAAATATGATAGACCAACCATAAGTACACCACTTACTGGCATAAGAATTTGTGCAAGACCATAAGTAGCAACATAAATAGTTTGTACAAGTGTAATGTCACTTGCATAACTAGCATTTATAAAGCCACCAACAGCATAACCAGTATATCCTAAGTCAGCATGGAAAATAGATGTAATAAATGCGAGTACTGAAGTAATGTATGGATTAAATGTTTTTGTAAGTCCAAATGCCCAGTTAGAAAAAGCTGGAATAAATGGAGATGTATACGCTACAATAAATACAACATATACTAAAACAAATAAGCATACAGGTTTAAGCATTTTCTTTGCGCCTTCGCCAAATGATGTTAAAAATTCTTGGAATTTGAATTTTGACATAAATGCCACTACTGCTGATAAAACCATTAACATGCTTACTAAAGCAGTAATTTCAAATTTACCGAATTCTACAGCACCTGAACCTAAAATATAACTAAATAATGTAAATTCTTTACCAATTTTAAGTTCTGTAATCCATTTGTGGAAATTTGCAAATATTTCAATTTTCCAGTTAGTCATCCAAGCAGTATATCCTAGAACTAAGTAAACAAATAAAATACTAAATACTACGATAATTGGCCAAGTACTAACTTTACCTTTAACCTCAACAGCACTATATGGATCAACTTCTGAAGAATTTTCTTCTTTAGCTTTTTTATTTGACTTTCTTGTAAGTTTAAAGATTAATAAACCTTCATAAGCTACAAGTGCACAAGCAGCAATAATTGCACGATAACTTAAACCACTAGTTAGTTCTGTAGACATATAGTAATTTAAGAAATAAAGTCCATCACTTCCGTATGTTGCACCGCAAAGTCCAGCTAAAATTGAACCAAATGTTACAGCAAATGTAGTAAGTTTACTTTGTCCCATACTAAGTAAAATTGATACTATAAATGGAACAAATACTAAAAGTGCAAAAGTACTTTTAAGTAGTGATGATAAAATAATTATCACGCTTGAAGTAACAACCATAAAAATAGTTTCTTTACCTTTTAGTTTTTTAGCAATTTTACTAACTAAAGCACTATATGATTTAGTTTTAGATAAAATTCCATAGAAACCACCAAGAATAAATAAGTAAATAATAGTTGTAAGTCCAAAATAAGCAGCGTAATATAAAAGTGATGGAAGATCTGCAAGACCAATTCTTTTCATTGCTACTTCACCATAAGTAGAACCATTAAAATATCCATAAGGAACTACCCAGGTAATGCATATTGCTACAAAAATAGCAATTAAAAGCCATCTAAATAAATCACTATGTTTACTTTTACAAGTCATTACTGCAAAAAATGCTGCAACAGCAAGTATTAAAACAATGCCGATTATTATTCCCATATTCTACCTCCTTAAATAAATTATACTACGTAAAGTCAAAAAAAAAAAGCAAATATTGCTTTTTATCCCAATTTTTAGCCAAATATATTTAATTTGTTTCTTCTTCATATATTCTAAAATTATTTTCAAACTTATAAATCTAAATAGTAAAATATTAATATTGTAAAGTTTTTTTACTTAATTTCAAAGGATATTTTATCATCAATATAATTTAAATATACTTTTAAATTAGTTTCTTTAATTGTATCACTTGGTTTATGATAAGACTGAAGTACATAATAAGTTGAAACATCATGATATTTTATTTTTATACTAGTTTCAACTTCAGTACTACATTTTTCTTTTCTAGCACATTTAATTTCAGACACATTTAAAACAGTTATTTCTTTATCCTCAATAGTAATAACATCACCTTTTTTATAATTAAATGTCTTATCACTTATATTATCTCTATTTCCTAAAATAGCACAAGCAAGTAAAACTCCCATTAAAATAACAATAATAACTAATAATATTCCACTTTTATTCTTTTCCATAGTTTAATTATAACTTAATCTACATCTTTTTTAAATAGTTTTTGAAAAAAATTTTTAATTTTACTATTTCTTTTACCTTTCTTAATATAAATATCTTCATTTCCTACTTCTTTATTATTTAAATAAATGCTAGCATATCCTACTATATCATCATTATCATAATTACTATCTTTTTTTATAAAATATTTAATCTTAATTAGTTTTTTTTCACTATTATTAATAAGTAAATTAAAATTATTTTTAATATATAAAGTATCTTCGATAAACAAATTTTTAGTATCTAAAGAAAATTTATTTTTATTTAAAATTTTTTCATTTTTATAGTTTTTTTTAATATATTTATACGATGTTTTATGAGTTTCCCAATCATTAGAATCATTTAAAGTAACAATAACAATATTTGCACCATTTATTAGTCCAGTTGTTACAAGAGTTCTTTTTGCTTTTTTAGTATAACCAGTTTTACCTCCAGTTACGTAATCATACTTTAATAGTTTATTTTTATTTTGCCAAGAATAGTTTTTTCTATCTGATTTACAATTATAATTTTTAGTACTAAATATTTTTCTAAACTTATCATTTTGCATAGCATAAGTTGTAAGTACGGCCATATCATATGCTGTTGAAGTATTTCCAAAACCATTTTTATTTTCAAGACCATGAGAATTATAAAATAATGTATTATTCATTCCAATCTTTTTTGCATATTCATTCATTTTTTCAGTAAATTTTTCCATTGAACCAGAAACATGAATAGCAATCATAGTCGCTGCATCGTTGCCACTTCGAAGCATCATACCATATAGTAAATCTTTCATGGATATTTTTTCACCAATTTCTAGATAAATACTACTTCCTACTGCAGAAAGAATATCCTTTGTTACAATTACCTTACTATCTAAATTACTATTTTCGATAGCCACTATAGCGGTCATTATTTTTGATGTTGAGGCCACTAAATGTTTTTCATTCATATTTATTTCTTTTAAAACTCTATTATTATCCATATCATAAACAATACATGAGGCATTAACTGTTTTACACAAAATAAAAAAACTAAATATAACTAGTAATATTTTTTTCATACTACATTATATGTTAGTTTATAATTTTTATTTTATTAAAATTTCCATATATAGATATTTTTTATATATAACTATTTGTTAAATTTAAATAATATTTTTATAACAAACATCCTATTTTTATTTATAATACTTAATAGTAAAAATTGTTTTACCATCTTTAGAATATACATCTATTTTACCATTATTTTTTTCTATTATATTTTTAGCAAGTGAAAGTCCTATACCAACACTTTCTGAGTAACCTTTTTTATTTGTATAAAATCTATCAAATATTTTATTTAAATCTTTATCATTTATTATCCCATTATTAATAATTTCAATTTTACTATATATTTTATTATCATTACAATTTATATAAACAATATCATTTTCATTTGAATGCTCAATAGCATTTTTAACTATATTTGATAATGCCTCAATTTGCCAATTAAGATCAATATTTAAGTTAAAATCATTTAAAATATTTACTTTAATATTTATATTTTTTAAATCCGCTATTAAACTAATTTTATCTATTGATTTATTTATAAATTCTTTTATACTTACACTTTTATTAATAAAATTTATTACATTAACATCAAATTTTGAAAGTTTCAAAAGATTTTGAATTAAATTATTTATATTTGTTACTTCTTTTGATATTTTTGATATAAATTCATTTCTATTTTTTTCATCCATATTTGGATTATCTATTAAATTATCAAGTGAAATATTAATAACTGTAAGTGGAGTTTTAAGTTGATGAGAAATATCTTCGAGATAAGTTTTAATAATAATTTTATCTTTCAAAGAATTATCTGCATCATTTTTTAGCATAACAACTGTTTTATACATTTCATTTTTAAGTTTTGAAATCATTGTTTCATCTGTACCTTGAATATTCAAATTATAATTTTTCTTATTTATTTCTTCGATTAAATGAATTATTTCTTCGAGTTTATTATTTTCATAATTTTTATTTATAATTAAAATAATACTTAATACTAATATAAATGAACCTAAAATAACATTATTAATAATAAATATTTTTTTATTTTCTTTATGCATACTTATAAGAGCAAATTCATTATTATAATCTATTCCATACTCATTTAAATAATTTAAATTTGTTTTGTTATTTAAAATATCTATTATATTTTTATTACTTATATCTGGATATTTTTCCTTTATAACTGAAATAATATTATTTACAAATTTGTTATATTTTTCTTTATAAATATTTTCTTGATATAAATAAACCATATTAAAGGAAAATACATATATTAAAATTATTACTATAATTAAAATTATCGTTTTTTTATTTTTCATTAATTATATACCCTATTCCTTTTTTAGTTTCAATAATATTATCACCAATTTTCTCTCTTATTCTTTTTAAATAAACAGTTATTGTATTATCATTTACATCATTACCAGTTAAATTATAAATATAATTAATAAGTGATTCACGAGTTATAACTTTGCCTATATTGGTCATAAATAAATATAATATTTTAAGTTCTAAAGAAGTTAGATTTATCATATCACCATTTTTCTTAACTTCCATTTTATCAGAATCAAATGTAATATCTTTTACATTAATAACATTTTTCTTATTTGATAAAAGTCTTGCTACTCTTGCAAGAAGTTCTCTTGTCATAAAGGGTTTAGTTATGTAATCATCACATCCTAGTTCAAATCCCTTTACAATATCATCTTCACTATCTTTAGCAGTTAAAAATATAACTGAAATATTTTTTAAATTTAAATTTTCTTTATAAAAATCAAACCCATTTCCATCAGAAAGTGTTACATCTAAAATTATTAAATTAAAATCTATTTTATTTATAATATTTTTAGCTTTATCTAAACTATTTACATGATAAAATTCATAATTATTTTCTTTAAAAGTATATGATAAACCATTTGCTATTTCTTCATTATCTTCGATTAAAAGTATTTTCATATAAAACCTCTTTCAAGTAATATTTTACTAAACAAATAATGAAAAGGCAAATTCATTAATAAAATAAATATACTTCATAATAATAAGTTTATGTTTTAGAATTTAATTACATTTAAAAAGACTTAAAAATTAATCTAAGTCTAATTTAAGTTTAAATATTTTCATCTCTAATAGAATCTAAAATATTTTTAGAATTAACTTTTTTAACAGAATATTTCATAAGGGAGAATATTAATATAAATACTATTAAAATACTTATAATTATACCTTTTAAAGGTAAATGATAAATTAATGTCATTTCACCGATAAATGCTCTATGAATAATAAGTGATAAAATAATACCTATTGGAATGCCTATAATAAGGGCTTTTATGCAATAAAAGAAACTTTCTAAAAATATCATTTTATTAAACTCTTTAGTAGTCATACCAATACTTCGAAGTGATGCAAACTCACCTCGTCTTAAAGCAACATTCGTAGTAATAGTATTAAATATATTTGTAATTCCAATTATAGCAATAACAATAATAAATCCATAAAGAAATATTGCTACAATTATATATATTGAATTCATTTGATTAGCATATTCATTAGTATTATTAACATAAACATTATCATCATTTGGAAAAAGTTTATCTATTTCATCTTGAGTATCATTAGCATTTTTAGCATCCATATAAATAGAGGTTAAATTAAGGTGTGATAAATTATTATTATAAATTTTATCAAATGTTTCATCACTTACGATAATAACTGGTGCTTCGCCATTATTTTCAAGTCCTAAAGGTTTTTCTGATGTTGACTTAATAGCCCTTAATTTAACTATACTATTTGTTTCACTATTTTTTAATTCTATATTTTCTCCATCTTTATAGTCTAAAACATTAAATTCAATCTTACTACCATTTTCTGAATATATAAAATTATTAATAATAATTGCATCATAATCTGAAGTACCCTTTATATTAAGTTTTTGTAAATAATTATCATATTCTTTTTTACCAACACATTTAATTGAAATAGTATTAATATTATCATTATTAAAGCCAAATTCACTTGCTTTTTTTGTAAATTTTAAATAATCAGCATTTATAATAATTGTTCTTATAAATGAAATTCGATTAATATTTTCTAAAGATTCAATTTGTTTAATCTTTTCTTTTCTTGCTTTTTCATTTTCTTCATTAAGCATAACCTCTAAATTATAGTTGTACTCACCAATTTCTTTTTTAACTAAAGAAAAAGCAGTATTAATAAAGTATGAAAGTCCAATATAAACCGCTACGCAAAAGATTATTGAAACTACTGTTGTACGATATTTTTTACTATTTCTTTTGATGTTTTTATAGGAAATAACTCCTCCAATACCAAAAAGTTTATTTATAAATTTAGGATATTTAATTTTCTTTTTTAAAGTTATTTCTCCAGGATTACGAATTGCTTCGATTGGTAAAGTTTGTGAAGCTTTTTTAGCAATTTTTTTACTAGATAAATAAATTGTAAGTAAACTTAAGATAATTGAAATTAAAATTGCTAAAAAATTTACCTTAAATACTAAGAAACCTTCGATAACAAATGCACTTCCTAATAATAAATTAACTATTTTAATTAGAACAAATGCCGCAAAAACGCCTGATAATAATCCTAAAATAATACCAATAAAACCTAAAATAAAACTTTCATAATAAACACATTTTTTTATTTGTTTTGAGGTTGCTCCAACACTTATAAGATGTGCATAACTTTTTATTTTTTCCGTATAAGAAATATTAAAACTTGATTTTATACAATAAACACTTGTGAAAATAATTATTATTGTTACAACCGTTGCAATAGTAACAAGCGCCCTCATTGTACCATCATCAAATGATGAAGAAAGCATTTTAACTAAATATGTATTTTGATTATGATCATATTTGGCTTTTGCCATTTCATCTTTATTATATTCACCAATTTCTAAATCTTTTAAAGTTTTACCAGATACACCAATAATACCTCCGACAACATTATATCTATTTTTTAAACCTTTATTAGTTAAATAAACATATACATCATTTAATTTACCACCATTTTCACTATATGTAATAAATGTATAACCAGGTGCGGTATATGGCTCCATATCCATTCTTTTTACAATACCTACAATTTTATATGTTTTAGTTTTAGTATTTATTATTTCCTCTTTAGTATCAATGTTATAAGGATTATTTTGATTTAAATTATATCCATCGCTTTGTCTTTGACCAATGTCTAAAGTTATATAATCTCCTATTTTATAATCGAGTCTTCCATTAGTTTTTACACTAGTAGGAATAACTATCTCACTTTCATTTGTAGGAACTTTTCCCTCGACTAGATTTAAGCCAAGATTTTCCATAGCATTTTTATTCATACTAACAACATAAGCATAAGGTTTACCTTCATTTTGACTTTCTATTTTAGCATAACCAAGTCCACTTACAAGATATAAATCTTTTATACTACGATTATTTTTTAAAAAAGATATTTCACTTTCAGGTACATCATAAAAAACATATTCATAATTACCACTTGATTTTTTTTCATATTCAATCATACTTTCTCTAAAACTTGTTACCATTGTAGCAACCGCAGTAATAAGGGCTACAGATAAAAGTATACCAATAGTTGTTACAACACTTCTTTTTTTATTTAATTTAAGATTTTGAATAGTGATTTTTCTTAAAATATTCATTTATCATCCACTATCCTTCCATCTTCGATAGTAATAATTCTATCAGCCATTTTAGCAATTTCTAAATTATGAGTTATCATAATAATTGTTTGATTATACTTTTTATTAGTTTTTTTAAGAAGACTAACAATTTCCTCACTTGCTTTTGAATCAAGATTTCCTGTAGGTTCATCTGCAAGAATTAATGATGGTCTTGTTATAAGTGCTCTTCCTATTGAAACTCTTTGTTGCTCTCCTCCAGAAAGCTGACTCGGTAAATGACTTTTTCTATTTTCAAGCCCTAAAAGTTCTATCATTTCATTTAAATCTTTTTTATCTGGTTTTCTTCCATCAAGTTCTAAAGGAAGTGATATATTTTCTATTACATTTAATATAGGAATTAAATTATAAAATTGATAAATAAGTCCTATTTGTCTACGTCTAAATATAGCTAAATCATCATTATTTAATTTATAAATATCTTCATCATTTATGAAAACTTTTCCACTTGTTGGTCTATCTACACCACCAATTAAATGAAGTAGTGTACTTTTACCACTACCACTTGCTCCAACAATTGAAACAAACTCTCCTTTTTCAACAGTAAAAGAAACATTATCAAGTGCCACAACTTTACTTGCTCCTGTTCCATAAACTCTTTTTAAATTTTCTACTTTTAAAATTTCCATAATTTCCTTCTTTCAAATTAAGTATATTATAACAAAATGACTTTTAAGTGACAAAAAACATTTCAAAAAATTTCTTAATATTTCAAAAATATTTACTAGACTATCCCGATTTCTGTAACTATTTTTTATATTATTTAATATATTTATTGATTCATTTAAATCTTTATCATGCTTCATATGACACCTTTGAGAACTTTGATAGTAAGTATCAACCTTTATAATGTATTTTTATATATTTTTAAATGTATAATCAACTGACTTTAATATATACTAAAATATCAAAATATATATGTTTTAATTTGTTATCACCTCTTTTACTAGAAAAATAAACATATAATATGTAAACAATTTGTTTTTTTGCTTACCATGTGATACTAATATACATCATTAAAAAATTATTATCAATAGAAAATGCAAAAATTTGTTTGTCTTTTATTTTTTTAAAAAAATATAGATTAATTTATAACCTATATTATTGTTTTTTCAGCTCAACTTCACACTAGATTTTAAAGAGCCATATTATTCATATGAAACAATTTTATATTCATTATGATCATTTAATTTAAAAGTAAATTCTTTTGAAGAAGTTTCATTGAAATTAACAGAACTATCACACTTATCATTTGTTTCTTTTATAAATTTAGTTTTACTTGAATCTAAATAATACTTACATGTATATTCATCATTATCAGTTAACTCTTGAACACCATAAACGTATGTTAACTTTAAGACTTTACTATCTTTATCCATTTGACTATTAACTACAATATAACTTTCTTTATTTTGATCATCTAAATCACCAAAATATTGTGTGATTTTACATTCTTTATCATCACAACTTATACTTTTCGCGGCAAGACCATATTTATAATTATAATTAGATAAATTAATTTCAATATTAGATAAATCATAATATCTTTTTATAATATTATTAAAATCATCAATCGTTATACTAAAATTAGATAATATTTTATTAGAATAATATTTAATTTTCATTACAACATTATCTACAATAACATCTTGCTTATTTTCACTTTCAGTTAGTCGTAAAAAATCATGAAAATTAGTATAAGTATAAATATCATTTGCATCATAAAAATCAGATTTGGTTAAATAAAATCCTATTAAATCATTATCAATTTCACTTATATTTTCTAAATAAAAATCAATATTATTTTCATTTGTTTCGTTATTAATTACATTATCAACATAATTATTTTCAATAGTTTTATTTGCATTTATTATATTATTATTTTCATTTGTATTTGATACATTTTTATCTTTTAATAGTATCAAACTTACTACTATACCTATTATAATAATTAATAAAATACTTAAATATATTAAAATATTTTTTTTATTATTTTCATTATTTTTAATTTCATTTTTCATATCACACACTCTCTTCTATAATGATTATACATCATAGAAAAAAGAATGTAAATAAAAAAATTATAGATTACTCTATAACTTTCATTATAAGTGGAAGTATTTGTTTTTTACGAGACATTATACCTGGTAAAAATATTCCTTCATAAGCATCTTGTAAATTAAAGGCATTTTTTATTAAATTTTTACTATTTTCATTATAAATTACATAACTTCCCTTTTTCAAAATATCAGTTATAAATATTAATACTGCTTTATAATTTATTTCACTCATTTCATTTAATTCATTAATATAACTATCTATATCTTTTTCTATTTCATCAAAATCCATAGTGGTAATAACTGCTATACCATAATCTTTATCATTAACTGAATAATTTTTAAAGTCTTGATGTATTAATTCTTTTACACTTAATCCCTTAATTGAAGATGCCTCTTTTAACATTTGAATTCCATATTCATTTATATCTACCTTTGCAAGTTTTGCAAGTTCTTTCGAAGATTTTATATCATCTTCAGTTGTAGTTGGAGAGGAAAACAAAAGTGTATCTGAAATTAATGCTGATAATAAAAGACCTGCAATATCTCTTGGTATTTTAATTCTTTCTTTTATAAATTGTTCATATATAATCGTAGCTGTACATCCAAGAGGTTTACATAAAAATGTAATTGGTTCTTTAGTACCTATATCACCTAGATTATGATGATCCACAATCTCTAATATTTCTGCTTCCTCAAGTCCATCAATAGATTGAGAATATGTATTATGGTCTACCAAAATAACTTTTTTCTTTTCATATTCATTCATATGAGTTACTTTAATAACTCCTAAACATTCATTATTATCTTTAACAACAGGATAATTTGTATAACTAATTCTTTTAGTAAGTGATAAAAAATCAGTATAATAAGAATGAATATTAACAGTAGTAAGATTTCCTTCATTATTACATAAATTTTTAATATAACCAGTATTTGGAAGTAAAAAGCATATTGTTGCAGTTGAATGATTACAAGTTATTATTGTTACATTATTTTTTCTAGCTTTTTTTAATAATCTTTCTGGAAGTACTCTGCCCCTTGTTAAAATAATTAATTTTACCTTTTTACTTATAGCATTTTCTATTATATGATATCTATCTCCGACAACTAAAATAGTATTTTCATCAAGTTCATTTTTCCTTGAAAACTCTTCATTAGAGCAAGTTATATAAATTGTTTTACCTAAAACTTCCTCAATTTGTCCACATAAAATAGTTCCATCTAAAAGTTCTAATATATTTTTAAGTGATGTATGAAGTGTAGTTTTATCTTCAAGTGCAAGATAGTTTACAACATCCTTTAAATTTATATAACCAGTTAATATCTTTTTTTCATCTACAAGTGGTATAGCATTTAAATCTTTATCTTTCATAAATTTAATAGTATTACCTATACTTTCATATTCATTTATAAAGGCACCTTTTTCATATTTTAAATCTTTTATTTGTACTTTAACATCATTTAAATATGAAGGAACAGGTGTATTAAAATAATTTAAAACATATTTTGTTCCATTATTAACTTGACCTATAACTTTAGGTGTTGCAGGTATTCCTTGCATATTTTTAAGGTATGCTAAAGCAATTGCACTACATACTGAATCTGTATCTGGATTTTTATGACCAAAAACATATATTTGTTTCATCTACTATCACCATATTAATGGTATCATATTTTTGATAAAATTTAAATAAAAAAATGGATTATACACCATCTATTGCATTTGTATAAATCCACTTTTTAATATTTTCATAACTATTTGTTTCATAAAAATTAATTAATTCATTAAAGTATTGTCCTATTTTATCTACTGGAATAGCAATAATACCTTGTCCATTTTTAATCATTTCTTTATTTGCCACTAAATTAGCAACTCTTTTATTACCATCTTTAAACATTTGGCTTCTTTGTATCCAACAAAATAAGGTAATACATCTATCAATTGGACTATCTATTTTCATAATATCAGCAAGTTCTTTGTCATAATCACACTCACTAGGAAGTTTTGGTCTCCAGTTTGTTCCTGTAATACCTACACCACAATCTCTATATTCTCCAAGAGGACTTACACTTTGACCTTTACAAATTTCAAAATGAACTTTTTTAATATAATCCATAGTAAGTGGTTCTTCGATACTTCCAAGAACCATTTCCCAAGAGTCTTTCAATCCTTTTAATTTTAACATATCATCTATAGAAATATTTCCAGTATTTACATTATTATAAAATGCTACTGTATCGGCAAATGTGATAGCAATTCCCTCTAAATTAGCACTTTTATATAAATTATCAATTATTTTTCTTTTAGCAAAAAAAATATTATCTTGAACACTCATATTATATTTACTTTTCATAATTACCTCGTTTTCTATATTAATAGTATCATATTTTTGATAAAATTTAAATAAAAAAATGGATTATATAGAATTCAAAAATATATAAATTAATAGTTTTGTTAAAGATTACCATACTAATAAAGATAATAATGTGATAAAATATGTTTGATTGGAGGAAGTATGTTTAAATTAGTTAGTAAATTCTCTCCTGCTGGAGATCAAAATGAAGCAATAGATAAATTAGTGGATGGCTTAAATAATCATGAAAAAAATCAAGTTCTTTTGGGAGCCACTGGTACTGGAAAAACCTTTACAATTGCTAATGTTATAGAAAAAACTGGTAAACCTACTTTAGTTTTATCACATAATAAAACACTTGCTGGACAACTTTATGCCGAACTTAAAGAAATGTTTCCAGAAAATCATGTAGAATACTTTGTATCATACTATGACTATTATCAACCTGAGGCTTATGTACCATCATCAGATACATATATTGAAAAAGATTCCTCAATAAATGATGAAATTGATGAACTAAGACATAAAGCAACTTCTGCTCTTATTAATTATGATGATGTAATAGTTGTATCAAGTGTATCATGCATATATAATATAGGTCAAAAAGAAGATTACGAAAAAAATATGTTTGTTATAAATATTGGTGATACATTTTCAAGAAATTTTATTATTAATAAACTTGTTGATATGACTTATGAAAGAAATGAACTTGATTTTCATCGTGGAACATTTAGAGTTCGTGGAAATAGTATTGATATAGTACCAATAAATGAAAAAAGTGAAGCGATAAGAATTGATTTGGATGATGATAAAGTTGAAAGTATAACTATATTTGACCCTCTTACAGGAAGTGTTCTTAAAAGAAAACAAACTGTTATAATATCTCCAGCCTCACTTTTCGTAACAAGTAAAGAAACTTTAGAAAAAGCAGTAGCCAATATCAAAAAAGAACTCGATGAAAGACTTAAAGAACTTCATGAAAATGGTAAACTTATCGAAGAACAAAGATTAAAAGAAAGAACTAACTATGATATGGAAATGCTTCTTGAAACCGGATTTTGTAATGGAATTGAAAACTATTCAAGACACCTATCTTTAAAGGAAGCCGGTGAAACTCCTACAACACTTATGGATTTCTTTCCTAAAGACTACCTTTTGGTAATTGATGAAAGTCATGTAACCATACCTCAAGTAAGAGCCATGTATAACGGAGATAGAATGCGTAAACAAACTTTAGTGGATTATGGATTTAGACTTCCCTCTGCCCTTGATAATAGACCTTTAAAGTTTGAGGAATTTAATGAAAAAATTAATGAAGTTATATATGTATCAGCAACTCCTGGTGATTATGAATTATCACTTACTGGTGGTAAATATATAGAGCAAATTATAAGACCTACAGGACTTCTTGACCCTACTATTGAAGTTAAGAAAACCGAAGGACAAATTGATGACATAGTATCGCAAATTAATTTATGTAAAGAAAAAAATGAAAGAGTATTAATTACTACTCTAACTATTAAAATGAGTGAGGAACTAACTGATTATTTAAAAAATCTTAATATTAAAGTAGCTTATTTACATAATGAAATTAAAACTTTAGATAGACTTAAAATTATTCATGATTTAAGATGTGGTAAATATGACTGTATTGTTGGAATAAACCTTTTAAGGGAGGGATTAGATATTCCCGAAGTAAGTCTTATTTGTATACTTGATGCTGATAAACAAGGATTTTTAAGAAGTACAAGAAGTTTAATTCAAACAATAGGAAGAGCTGCAAGAAATAAAAATGGTCATGTTATTATGTATGCTGATACTATTTCAGATGCTATGAATGAAGCAATTAAAGAAACCTCAAGAAGAAGAACTATTCAAGAAAAATATAATAAAGATCATGGAATTATTCCTCAAACAATTATAAAAAGTATTAAAGATATACCTACTACTGATGAAGAAAATAAAGAAGGCAAGAAGATGAGTAAACAATCTAAAAAAGAAATGCTAATTAAAATAGAAAATGAAATGAAAGAGGCTGCTAAAGCATTAGATTTTGAAAAAGCAATGGAACTTCGTGATATTTTATTTGAACTAAAAGAAAAGAAATAAATTACAAATTAGTTTATTTCTTTTTATTTTAAATTATTAGTAATTTCTTTGAAAAAATCTTCATTCCAAAGTTTTAAAATTTGTGTGTCATTAATAAAAGGCAATACATCCTTTTTAGCATCTTCATAATTAATTTCACTAAACTTTTTGTTTAATAAATCTTTTAAAACATCAATGTTAAAATCATCATTTTTTTCTAGTACACCCGAATCAATTAATTTATTTTTTATAAGTTCAATATTTATTTTTGCATTGCTAATTAATAAGTAAATATAATCATATAAATCTCTTCCTTTAGTTCTAAAACTCCAGTTTCTACATAGGATTGCGTGAACCTTACCCGCAAGTAAAGATGTTTCATCGTAAAGGTTTATTTGATGTAGGCATGGAAGTATTTTATATTTAATTTCGTAAGTTGCTCCAATTGGTGGATTAATATCTACTTCAAATTTAACTTTTATATTTTTTAACAAATTATTATAGGTAGTACTTTCCTCACAAGGAAAAAATCTTAAAATATGTTCTAATGTATCTCCCTTTAAAAATGCAGAGGTAATATTAGAATCAGATTTTTTTTGCTTTGTACTTATTTCCATATTGATTCCATAAGAATTCAGTTCATTTTCTATATATGAAAAGTATTTACTTAAATCGAAATTTTTATCTGGACTTATTAGAGCAAAATCCAAATCTTCGGAAAATCTGTCTATATTATAAAATATTCTTAACGCTGTTCCTCCATAAAATGCTACTTTATCAAAAAAATCACTTCGAGAAAGTCCACACAATACTACTTCTTGGATAATTTCTTTTAAAGCATTTATTTCATCATTAACATTTTTCGTTTCGTAACCAGCAAGCATTTGACTAATAATATTATTCATTTTTATTTCTCCTTAAAAATTTTGCTAATAATGACACATTTGTTGAATGATATAATTCACTTAATTTTTCGATTTTTGAAACATCTAAATTGTAAAATTCTTCTTCATCTATTCTTAAATCATCAAACAACATAATTTGCATATTTTTTAAATTATTTAATGGTTTCAAAGAATATAATTTATCACATAATGCTTTTTCAGCAGTAGCCATAATAAAAGAATAGTTTCCCTCTTGTTTCAAAATTATTTCATAGGGAAATGCTCTTGGTGGAACATCTTCATAACTAAATGTACCAAAATGATTATTATATATTTTTCTTTTCTTTTTATTAAATGTTGCACAAGTAACTGCGTTAACTCTTTCTGGTATTAAGCCATAATATGACAGTGCATATTCAAAAGATATATAAGATGGGCCATATATACTACTTGCAAGTAAATATGCTGAAGTATCACCATTTGTGTCATATAGACCATTTACAATTCTATAGAGTTTTTTATCTTTAACTTCTCTACATATTTTATTATTTATATTTGAATAATCTTTTAAAAAATTCTTCAACATATTATTTGTAATTATCATATTTTCACCTCTAAATACCATTTTATAGTATTTTATAAAGAATTTCAAGTATAAAAAAAATACCTAGGCAAAACTAGGTATTTTAATTATTTTATTTGATTCATTACTTCTTCAGCAAAGTTATCATTTCTTTTTTCAAGACCTTCGCCTACTTCATAACGTACCATAGAAACGATTTCTCCACCATTATTTTTAACATAATCTTTTACAGATATGTCACCATTTTTGATGAAAGGTTGTTCAGCAAGACAAATTTCTTTATAATATTTTTTAATTCTTCCTTCAACCATTTTTTCAGCTATATCAGCAGGTTTTCCTTCATTAATAGCAATATTTCTTTGTACTTCTCTTTCTGCATCTAATACATCAGCAGGAACTTCCTGTGTAAATACATAAAGTGGTTTCATAGCAGCAGCTTGCATTGCAACTTCTTTTGCAACTTCTTCGCTTGCTCCCTTAACTACAGTAAGAACTGAAATTCTACCACCCATATGAATGTATGCACCAAAATGTTCATCATCAGTTTTAGTAACTTTTTCAAATCTTCTTAAAGAAAGTTTTTCACCAATTTTAGCTGTTTTTGCAACAATTAAATCATTTAATGTTTCACCAGCATAAGGTAAATTCTTAGCTTCCTCTAAAGTATTTGCATTACCTTCAAGAATAGTTTTTCCAACTGCATCAACAAATTCTCTAAATTCAGCATTATTACTTACGAAGTCAGTTTCACTATTTACTTCAATAATAACAGCATTATTACCATTTACATAAATATTTGATAATCCTTCAGCAGCAATTCTACCTTCTTTTTTAGCAGATTTACTTATTCCTTTTTCTCTTAAGTAATTTATTGCTTTATCTTTATCACCTTCACATTCAGATAGAGCTTTTTTGCAATCCATCATTCCTGCACCAGTAATTTCTCTTAATTCTTTTACTAAACTAGCAGTAATTTCCATTATATCCTCCTTAGTTTAAAGCATTTATTAATTCTTCTTTTTTCATTGAAGAATAACCTTTAACACCTTTTTCTTTAGCAATTGCTTTTAGTTCTGCAAGTGTTTTAGAACTTAAATCATCACTTTTTTCTTCTTCGTCTTCAACGATATCATTAATTAGGTAAACATCACTTTCTTTACCTTCTTTAACTTTTTCATCGATAACTTCATCTTTAATTAATTCTTCCATTGAAGCATTTTTCTTATTTTTGTCTTCCTCAGTTACATAATCAACTATTTCTAAGTTATTTGCTTCACAAATAGCGTTTGTAAGTACTCCAAGTAAAACTTTAATACTTCTTACAGCATCATCATTTCCTGGAATAACATAGTCAACTAAATCTGGATCTCCATTAGTATCAACAACACCAAATACTGGAATATGAAGTTTTCTAGCTTCTTTAATTGCATTGTATTCTTTTCTAGGATCTACAATGATTAATGCCTGTGGAAGTTTAGTCATTTCTCTAATACCACAAAGAAGTGTATTTAATTTGTCATATTCTTTCTTAATTTTGATAACTTCTTTTTTAGGTAGAGCATCAAATGTTCCATCACTTTCCATTTTTTCAATGTCTTCAAGTCTTTTAACTCTTCTTCTAATAGTTCTAAAGTTAGTTAAAGTTCCTCCAAGCCATCTTTCAGTTACATAGTATGAACCACTTCTTAGTGCTTCTTCTACAGCAACTTCTCCTGATTGTTTTTTAGTTCCTACAAATAAGAACTTTCCTCCATTACTAGCAATAGTCTTAATTTCATTGTAAGCCTCCTCTAGTAATTTTTGCGTTTTTTCAAGATCAATAATATAAATATCATCTCTTGAATTAAAAATGTACTCTTTCATTTTAGGATTCCATCTTTTAGTTTGATGTCCAAAATGAACTCCTGCCTCTAATAAATAACTCATAGAAACAACGGCCATAAAATATCCCTCCTTCGTTATTACACCTTAATGCTTCTTCCTAACATTTCACCCTCTTCGGGCACTCGAAACATTAGTCCACATTAATGTTTATTTGCTTTTAAAGCCAAGAATATATTATCAAAAAAAACACTATAAATCAAGTGCTTTCTCTTTTAAAATATGTATATTTAAATGAATGATTTTATTATATTAATAACTATATATATAATTAATTAAATTAACTTTATCAACATAATCAAGTTTTTTAATTGCTTTATTTTTATAAACTTCATAATTATTTAACTTTTTAAAATCTTTTACTAAAGGAGATTTATCTATATATATAACCATATATGATATTTTATTATCCTCTAAAATATTAATTATTTTATTTAATATACTTTCAGGAAAACCTACTTTATTATTATTAAGTATTTTATAGCCAAATAATGAAGATATTATATTTGCATCATCACCATATATAGTACAAAATTTACCTTTATTTTTTCTTATTACCAAATACTTTTTTTCTTCATCCATTTAAACTTCATTCCTTTCAAAAATTTTGTTAAATTCTCAAAATCGGAAGTGCGGGGCGGATGATAGCCTCCACGCGAGTCGTGCAAAAGATCATCCCTTTATCCAATTCTATATGCGTTATCCTTAGTACCCAAACCTCCCACAATTTTTAGGATACTAGAATCTAGATAAAATGTCGGTCGGACCGCAAACTGGTAATCGTTGACATAATTATAACCGTAAACATATCCAGTCGAAAACAAATAAGAGGCAAAATACGAGTCAGATGCATACGGTGAAATAAACCATTCTCCATTTTTAACTCCGTTACTTACAAGTGTTATAGATTTAAATACCCAATCATTATTTTTACAATCACTATATGATGAATTATTCCAATTAATTAATGCTTGTGCTCTACATCCTGTTTTATTTGTTGTATTACCCCCAACTGTGGCATAACCATAATCGCTTGGATACATTAGTCCTACTTTGGCAAATACATATTCAGGATTGCCGCTGTAAAGATTCTGAAGTGTTCCACTTGTTGCATACGGACTTCTTTCTGCTTTATACCAGTTTTCTGTTGTTATTGTCTCAATATAATAATTACTTCCAGAAGTATTATTTGCCCCACCTAAATGCCATTTAGATGTTACTAGTGCAGTATTTAACTTACTATTTACTCCACTCACGCCAAGTAATGTTGATAAGTAATTCCCATTAAGTTCTTTTTTTAATAAAGATATACTCCAATCATTAGATTTAATTGATGATGATCCGCTCCAATATTTACCAGTACTTCCACCAAAGTTATTTGTATCAAGTATTTTTAATAGTTTTTTTGTTCCTGCGCTAGTTGTTCCATTGGATGAATATTCTTCATCAAATAATCCTATTATCCTAAATAGCAATAAGTTACTTGAACAACTACCTTCTTTTTTATTATCTAAGCATATATAATTATTTGGATCCGCTCCTTCATATCTGTAACCATTTTCAATATAAACATCTGGTGTTGATGTAGAAAGAAGTGTTGTAATTGGTGTACCTAAAGATATTGTAAAATCTTTTGTAGTTTTATTTCCAGCACCATCTTTTACCCATAGATAATATGTTCCCTCAACACTTATTGTGGTACTAAAGTTATATGATGTTCCATTTATCGATGTCCAATTTGTTGGTTCTACTGTATTACTCGAACTTATTCCATAACTAGATAATCCTTTATCATCTGTAAG
>FR899400.1 GCA_000437315.1 Mycoplasma sp. CAG:472 | reverse complement strand
TCCTCTGAAAGTAAGTTACTTGGAAGTGGAACATATGATGACGTTTACACAGTAAATTAGAGATCTTATTTAAATACTAAAAAAGAGTTATCTATACATAGATTCTCTTTTTCTTTGTCTTTCTAATTGTTTTTCTCTTTTTAAGATAAAAGGGAAGTTAAAGAATATTTCTCTTTCATCTTCATTTGCATCCACTAAAGTAACATTTAAATTTGAGGTAACTTTAATAATTTTACCATTTTCTAAATTTTTAATTTGTTTAGTTTTAGGATCAAAATAATAATGCCAATTAAGTTCTTTATATGGAATAATACCTTCGACTAAATTATCAGTTTTAACTCTAATAACACTTTCATTAATATCTGTAACATAAACACTAAATTGTTGATTAATAAAATTTTGCATATACCAAATATCGCTTAAATTTTTTGATTGAGCTTCTGCTCTAATTTCATCTCTTTCTTTTATAGAGGCTTGAATAGCAACACTTTGTAACACAGATTCTAATTTTTCTATTTCTTCTTCATTAGGAATTTTTTCTTCATAATAATCTATTAACATATGAACTACTAAATCACATAGTCTACGTATTGGAGAGGTAAAATGAGTATAACAAAATTCTGCAAGACCACAATGTCCAGTATTATTTATATCATATCCAGCTTTTTCCATTGCTCTTAAGATGTAAGAAGAAAGTATTGGAAATTCTTTTTTATTCATTAAACTATTAAGAATTTTTTGAATTACATGAGGATCTTTAACATCTTTTATTTTATCTATTTTAAATCCTAAAGAAGTAATAAATTTTATTGAACTAACAAATCTTTCAACATCAGGAAGATTATGATTTCTATAAATGAATGGTAATCTTTTGTAATAAAAGTCTCTTGCAATAGTGCAGTTAGCCTCGATCATTGCGGTTTCAATTAAATCATTTGCGGCATGAGCTTTAGTTACATAAATTTCTTTAATATTTTCTTTTTCATCATATATTATTTCTTGTTCAGAACTATCAAAATCAAGTTTGCCTTGATTAACTTTATTTTTATTTATTTTTGATGTAAGTTCATAAGCTGTTTTTAAATCCTTTTCAAAAGGTTCATAACCATTTGGAATAATGTTTTCTTCGAGAATTTTATTAACGTTAGAATAAGTCATTTTCTTTTTAGAGTTAATAACTGCTTTTACAATTCTATAATCTATTTGATTTCCATTTTCATCATATTCCATAATAACTGTTCTAGTTAATCTATCAACGCCTTCATTAAGAGAACATATTCCATTTGAAAGTTCTTTTGGAAGCATTGGAAATACTTTGTTAAGTAGATAATAACTTGTTCCTCTTTCAAAAGCATCTTTAAATATAGCACTATCATATTTAACATAATGACTTACATGGGCAATATTAACATATAAAAGATAATGACCATTTTCAAGCTTTTCTACTAAAACTGCATCATCTAAATCCTTTGCAGTATCACAATCTATTGTAACAATTCTTTTATCTCTAAGATCAAGTCTTCCTTTTATTTCATCATCACTAACAGTAGTTGGAATATGTTTTAATTCTTCATAAGTTTCTTGACTAAAATTTGGGTTTGTTCCATTAGCAAGGGCAATTTCTTCGATTTTAGTCACGTTTCCTAAAACAGTGTCTATTTCTGCATCATAGTATTCATCATATCTAGTTGTATATAAATTAACTAAAAATTTTTGACCTAGATTATATCTTCGAAGAATTTTTTTACTTATACCTATTTTATATTCTCCTTTAGAGTAGATATCTTTTAAATATAGATGATTATTTTCATCCATTCTAAGTTCACAAAGTATTTTACCTTTTGCTCTTTTAAGTATTTTTATTACTTCATAAGTTTTACTTTTTTTACTTTTTTTAACTATTACTTTATCACCGTTTAAAGCAGAATGTAATTTATTATCTTTTATTTCATGAAAATTATTATTTAACTTTACATAGTTTTTTCCATTATTATTTTGAACTATAGTGGCAACTTTATAATTTTTTGGGAATTTATGATATACAAAATCATCATCCTCGTAAATTATTCCTTCACACTCAAGTTCGAATAATATATGTTTAAGTTCTTCATCAATCTTTTTCTTCGAGGAATTTAAAAGTTTTTTAATACCGTGGTAGGTAACATTTAACTCTTTTTCATTTTCTATAATTTTTAATAACTCCTCTTTCACAAAACCCTCCACTAAAATAACTAATTTTATAGTATCATACTTTTTTTATGATGTAAATTGTGTTATGATTAAATTATGAAAAAAGTAGTTGTTTTTGTTTTAAGTTTATTTATTTTTAATTTTGTTAATGCTGAAAGTGATAAAGCATTATTTTCAAAATGTGTAGATGGTGACACTGCATATTTTTTAGTAAATGAAAATGAAATTAAAGTAAGGTTTTTAGCAATTGATACTCCGGAAAGTGTAAGTACAAATGTAAGTGAGCAGCCTTTTGGGAAAGAGGCTAGTGATTATACTTGTAATAAAATATCAAATGCAAATGAAATTGTTTTAGAGTATGAAAAAAATAAAACAGATAAATATGGAAGAACTCTTGCATGGGTGTGGGTAGATGGCTCATTACTTCAGGAAGAACTTATTAAAAATGGTTATGGACAAGTTGCTTATATATATGGAAAATATAAATATACTGATAGTCTTTGTAAAGTTCAAAAATATGCAATAAATAATTTATTAAATGTATGGAGTAATACTACTTATGAAGAAGGTTATTGTAAAAATAAAGATGTTGAAAATACTGAAAATAATATTATATATGATAATATAGATAGTGTTAATACTGATGAAAAAACAAAAGAAACTTTAGATAAACTTGATAAAGTATCTGATAAAATAGATGATGTTATGAATTCTCCAAAATTTGAAAATGTTTTACTTTATGTAATTTTAATAGGTTCTGTAGTATCTTTAATTTTTAAGGAAACAAAAAAGAAAAAATAATTAGGCTTTTTAATTAACTAATGCATCTTATAGAAAATATAATACTATGAGGTGTATTTTTAATATGATTAATTATCTTTCAAATTATAATAATATTTTTTTAGCCTTTGTTGCTTGCTTATTTACTTGGTTAATTACTATTTTGGGAGCAATGGTTGTATTTCTATTTAAAAAAGTTAATAAAACGCTACTTGATGCAATGCTTGGTTTTGCTGCGGGCGTAATGATATCGGCATCGTTTTTCTCACTTATTTCACCAGCACTATCTATGTCTGAAAATTTACATATTAATGGACCTGTTATAGTTACAATAGGTTTCATATGCGGAGGTCTTTTACTTTTTATTGGTGATAAAATATTTCCTAAAATAATTAAAAAAAATGAAAAAGCAAAAAACTTTAAAAGAACATTTATGTTAATTTTTTCAATAACCCTTCATAATATTCCTGAAGGTCTTGCAGTAGGGGTGGCCTTTGGATCACTTCGATATAATTTACATGGAGCTTCATTAATATCTGCAATAATACTTGCATTTGGAATAGGACTTCAGAACTTCCCTGAAGGTACAGCAGTATCACTTCCTCTTAAAAGAGATGGAATGAGTTCAAAAAAAGCATTTTTAATTGGTAGTTTAACTGGAATTGTCGAACCAATTGCAAGTGTTATCGGAGCATTACTTGTTTTAAAAGTTAGAACTATTTTACCATTTTTACTTGCTTTTGCTGCAGGGGCGATGATATATGTTGTAGTAGAGGAACTCATACCAGAAAGTCAAACTAATAAATCTAAAGATTTAATGGCTATTTTTACAATTTTAGGTTTTGCAGTTATGATGTTTTTAGATGTATTTTTTGGATAATTTATAAATTAACTAGAGAAATAACTCTAGTTTTGTTTTGTAAAGATATTTACACTTTTTTATGTGTCAATTAATGTAAAATAAAATAATAAAAAATGTAAACATTTTGTAAAATTTTAACTTTTTTTAAGAAATTTATCAAAAAAAGGAGGAAATCAGAAATTTTTCGGTAATAAATATATATGAAGGGAGAAAAATACAAAGTTATCAAAAAAAGTATAAAATGTAAACTATTGTAAATTAGAAAGTGAGGTAAAAAATGAACGAATTAGAAAAAATAAATGAAACTATATTTGAAAGTATTAAACATGTTGGTGAAGATGGTAACGAATATTGGTATGCAAGGGAACTTCAAAAAGTTTTAGAGTATACTGAATGGAGAAAATTTGTTGGTATAATAAAAAAAGCTATGAATGCTTGTAAAGTCAGTGATTATATGATATCTGAACATTTTGTCGGCGCCGACAAAATGATAAATTTAGGTAAAGGTGGTCAAAGAAAAGTTCCTGATTATAAACTATCCAGGTATGCATGCTATCTTATTGCTCAAAATGGTGATAGTAGGAAAAAAGTCATAGCTCTTGCTCAAACATATTTTGCTATTCAAACTAGGAAACAAGAATTATTAGAAGAGGAATATAACAGTTTAACCGAAGATGAAAAAAGAATATATCAAAGAAATCAAGCAAGAAAAGGAAACTATAATTTAAATAAAACGGCTGTTAATAGTGGAGTAAAAGATTTATCAAGATTTCATAATGCTGGTTATAAAGGCTTATATAATGGAGAAACAGCAAATGATATTGCTAAAAGAAAAAAATTAAGATATAGGGAAGATATTTTAGATAACATGGGAAGTGAAGAACTTGCGGATAATATATTTAGAATAGCTCAAACAGATGCCAAATTAAAAAGGGATAATGTAGATAATGAGTATACTGCAAATTCAGTACACTTTGAAGTTGGTAAAAAGGTAAGAAATACAATTAAAGAATTAGGTGGAACAATGCCTGAAAATTTACCAACACCTGATAAAAGTTTAAAAGAACTTGAAAAAGAAAAAAATGTAATAATTTCAAACTGAAAAATTGATATAAATATTCGGGTATAGAAAAAGAAGATGTCAACACATGTCACTTTTTGTAAAAAAATATATAAATCTGTGATATAATGTAAAAGAGTAGAAAGGTAGTGATAAAATGAAAAAGTTCTTAAAAATATTTTTTGTTTTATCATGTATCCTAATATATTCTACTGTAAATGCAAAGGAAAAGCTTAGAGTAGATTATAATGATGTTAATTTAAGGGAGGGACCTGGTACTAATTATCGTTCAATAAAAAAACTTGGTGTTAGTGCAACATTTGATTTAGTAGAAAAAACATTATTTCCAAATGAAAAAGGTTGTCCAGATGGTTGGTATAAAATATATTATTCAGGTCAAAATGTTGGCTTTGTTTGTGCAAGTTATATAACTTTATATGAAGAAAAAGATACTCCAGTGGAGGCAAATACTGCTTGTGAAAAAGAAATGGCTAGTTTAGGATTTCCAAATACATATTGGAATGGACTATGTTCTTTAAAAGAAAAACATCCTAATTGGACATTTAATGCTGATATTACTGGACTTCCATTTGATGTAGCTACCTCTAAAGAGAGTATTATAGGTAAAAGTTTTATTCAATCTAATTATCAAGGATATTTTAGTACTGAATCAGGAAGTTATGATTATTTAACTGATACATTTAAAGTAATGGAGGGAAGTAATTGGTATGCTGCCTCAAAAAAAGTAGTTGCATATTATATGGATCCTCGAAACTTTTTAGATGAAAGATTTATATTTATGTTTGAAAAACTATCTTTTGATGAAAGTTATCAAACTGTTGAGGCTATTAATGCAATTTTAAATGGAAAAGATATTAAAGAAAAATCTAGTGTTATATATGAAGCCGGTAAAACGTATAATGCTAATGCAATTTATTTAGCGAGTAGAATTAAACAAGAAACCGGAGGTAATTATACTGGTAATTCTTTAAAAGGAAGTACAATAACTTATAACGGAAATACTTATTATCCTGTTTATAATCCATATAATATAGGAGCAAATACTGGTGTATATGATGGACTTGTATGGGCTGTAAGTGGTACAAGTTATTTAAGACCTTGGCTTTCTCTTGATAATGCTATTAAGGGTGGAGCAAATTTTATAACATATTATTATATTTCAAAAGGACAAGATACTTCATATTTTCAAAAATTTAATGTAAGTTCATATTCAGCATATGCGGCTTATGCACATCAATATATGACAAATATAAGAGGTGCTGCAAATGAAGCCTCAATAACATATGATGGTTATAAAGAAATGGATTTATTAAATTCAGTTAATTATAAATTTGTAATTCCTGTTTATGATAACATGCCAAGTAATGTTTCAATGCTTCCTAATGGAGGTAATCCTAATAATCATTTAAAAAATTTAACTATTAATGGTAAAACTATAAATGGTTTTAGTCACGATAACTTTTCATATAATTATTATGTAGGTTCAGGTATTAATAAAGTTCAAATTGCAGGTGAAGTAATTAATTCTAAAGCTAGTATTAAAGGTGTTGGTGAAATTAATTTAACTGGAGATAAAACAGTTGCAACAATAAAAGTAACTGCTGAAAATGGAAGTGTACAAGATTATATTGTAAATATTATTAAAACAGATGGTGCTAATGTATCAGTAAATGATATTGTTGCTTCTTCGGCAGTACCAGTAAGTGAATCATCATTTATTTTAACTGCGGGTTATACAGCTGAGGCATTAAGAGAATTATTCTTAAAATCATGTTCTTCAGCAGAAATTAGTTTTAATAATAATAAAAGTGGCCTTTTAGCAACTGGTGATGAAATAACTATTAAAAATGGTGATGATACAAAAACTTATTCAATTGCTATAAAGGGAGATACTTCTGGAGATGCAAATATTAATATTGCTGATTTATTAAAAGTTCAAAAACATATTTTGGGATATATTAATTTAAGTGGAAGTTTTTTAAAGGCTGCTGATGTAAATAGCGATGGATCAGTGGATATTAAAGATTTACTTATAGTTCAAAAGCATATTTTAGGATATACAACAATAAAATAAAAAGGAGGATAAATGAAAAAAATATTTAAATATTTTATAGCGATAGTTACTTTATTTACATTTATAACAAAGGTAAATGCTGCTGGAGCAACAATTAGTGTAAATACTTCAGCATCACAAATAATCGTTGGTAATAATATAACTGTTACCGTTACAATTTCATCATCATCACCATTAGGTTCTTGGGAATATAATTTAAATTATGATAAAAATATATTTTCTTTAGTATCTAGTGACGTAGGACTTCATTATGCTGGTGTAGTTCAAAATAATTCAACTAAAGCGGTAAGTTATCGTTATACATTTAAAGCAAATAGAAGTGGAAATGCATCATTTTACATAGATGCTTCAACAGTATTTGGTTTTGATGAAAGTATATTCGAAGTAACTAATGGAAAAAGAAATGTTAGAGCAATAACTTATTCTGAATATCAAGCAAGTTTATCAAGCAATAACAATTTAAAAGATATAAAAGTTGAAGGTTATGAAATTAGTCCAGTATTTAATAAAGATACTTTAGAATATACTGTTAAAGTTGATGAAGATGTTACTAAAATAAAAGTAATAGCTTATGTCGAAGATAATAAAGCAAAAGTTAATGGAGAAGGAGAACTTGAAGTAACTCAAGGAAATAATTCATTTAACATTGTTGTTGTCGCAGAAAATGGTAGTGAAAAAACATATAAATTAAATGTTGAGGTAATTGATAAAAACCCAATCGAGGTTGAAGTTGATGAAACTAAATATACTATTGTTAAAGTAAAAAGTATGTTACAAAAACCTAATAGTTTTATTGAAAAAACAGTTACGATAAATGAAATAGAAATTCCTGCATTTTATAGCCAAATTACTGATTTTACTTTAGTAGGTTTAAAAGATGAAAATGGTAATATATCATTATTTATATATAATGATGGTAAATATCAAAAATATACAGAATTTATATTTGGTAATATAACACTTTTTCCACTTAAAATGGATAAAACAATTGATAAGTATGAAAAGGGTAGTGTAACAATTAATAATATTTCAGTGGAATGTTTAGAACTTAGTAAATCAAATAGATTTAAAATTATTAAAGCATTAAATGTTGATACTAATGAAGAAGGTTTATATTTATATGATACTAAAGATAATAGTGCTGTAAAATATGATGATAGTTATATTAAAATTATTCAAAAAAATAATCAAATGCTTATGTATGCAGTAATATTTTTTGCTAGTTTAACACTTTTATCATTAATATTATTATGTACTATATCAAAGAAAAAGAAAAAAGTTAAAAAAGAAGTTCCTACAGTAAAAGAAATAGATGATAAAATAGAAGAAATCAAAAATGAAATGAAGGATGAAACTGATGAGGAAGTATATAACATTTTAGAGGATTCAAAAAAGAGTAAAAAGAAAAAATAATTGGTGAATTGCAATAGTAAATGACATCGTTCAAATAAGGAAACATAATGCAAAAGTAAATGCCACTAAAAAATCAGTATAATGAACATGCTGATTTTTTGCCAATTTGTACTAATTCTAAAAGTAAATGACATTTTAAATTAATTGATTTTAATGTCCTTATTACACCATCAAAAATAATAAAGAAACATACTTAAAATATAATTAAATTTTGTAAAGTCATTCTCTTTTTATTCCAATTTCCTTTTGACAAGCAGAAACATTATTTATTTTATCTTAGTCGTTGTAATGATTATTATTTTCAAAAAATGAAAATAATAATCATTAAACTCCATTAATGTAAAATAACATTTCTTTACTTGTCAAAAGTTTTCTCGGCATAAAAGTCTAATTTTTTAAATCACTATTAATTTGATTATTCAAGAATTTTATATTAGCCTTTTGTATATCATCTTCATTTAGATATTTTTTTATGTTATTAATGTTTTATCGGTTATTCTAAAAGTAAGTGACACTCAAATTCAAAAATGTCATTTACTTTCAGAATTAAGAAGAAAAAATAATTTACTCTTTTTTTGTTGACTTTATAATGAAACTATTTTACAATATTAGTACTTTTAAGGGGGACTATTAATGGAAAATATTCAAGTACTAAAGGGATTATCACTAATTTATGATAAAAAAAATGATAAAGAAAAATTAGAAAAAGCATTAAATTTCATAAAAAAAAATGCATTTCTTTTTAGTGATTTAATAAATGAAGACAATGGTAAAGTTATAAATGTTGATGAGTTTGAAGATTTTGTTGAGAATATAGTTAATCAAGTAATACAAGATGAACAAACGAAGAAAGCAATTGAAAATGAAGATTTTTTACCATCATTTTATTTAACATATTTAATATTAAAAAATGATATGGTAGGAAATACTATATTTGAAATTCCTAAAAATGTAACAATGGAATTAGTATTATTTTTAATGTCTGTAAAGTATTATAATTACAATTTATCAGATATATGTAAAACACTTTTTTCTGAGAATTCTGAAGAATATGAAAAAATTATTTCTTGTGTAAAAGATTCTCAAAGGATTAATGTTTATAATTATCTTTTAAAATATATGAATGCTTTTTTCGAAGAATATGATTCAGTGATGTTAGATAATTTAGAAAGTATTATTAATGAAATCATAAGTAATGGTATTAATTATTTTAATGCTTTAATAAATGAAAATGAAAAAACAAGTGATTTAAAAAAACTGTCAGAATTTGAATTCGATAATTTATTTATAGATTTTTTAAATGATATAAAGGCACCAGCACAATGGGTGAATATTTATCAATATTTAAAAACTAATAGATTAATAAGTTTTGAATATAGTGATGAGGTTGAAAATGGACAATGCTATTTAGATGATAAATTGCAAATAAGAAAGATAGAATTAATTGGTGATGGTACAATAAGAACCTTTGTAACATTTGTACATGAATTTATTCATTATGTTTCACTAATAAACTATGAAGATATTGATTTTTCGTTAATTGAATTCCCTTCGATATATTTTGAAAATATTGCAGCAATGTTTTTGAAAAATAAAGGCTATGATGAGAAAATTGTAGAAGATGTACTCAACACTAGAAATACTAATAATTGTAGTTTGTTTATTCCCCAAATAATACAATTAAAAGAAATATTAGAGTATAGAAAAAATGGTTTATTTTCTATTGAAAAAAGAATTGAATTTAATAGAAACATGATTGATGGAATAAATCAATCAAGAATAAAGATGGCAAAGTTATTACAAGAAGCAGGAGTTCAAGAAATACCACAACATTATCTTCAGTTAGAGGAAAGAGATCCAGTTGAGATTACTTATGCAGAAATTGATGACAAAATTGAAGAGTTTGTAAAATCTGGGTTATTGATATTAAGCGGGTATCAATATCTTGTTGGAAGTTTACTATCATCATATCTTTTAGAAACAAAAATTATTAAGCTTTGCAATGAAAAAATGATTGATATAACAAATAATTTAGATAAATATACTATAAAAAGTATAAGAGATTTATTTGATAATGATATAACATTACAAGATAAAATATATTTATAATTATAAATATCTGAAATTAGAATTTTTTTGTTGCAAGTAAGCGAGATGTATGGTAGTATACATACTTGACGAGGGTAATATGGAAATAAGTAAGGAAAAGTTAAGATACACTTTAAAAAATATACGAAGGCTTTCAGGTGGAGGAGGAGATGGTACATGCTATTATAATCCAAAAATTGATAAAGTCATAAAAATTTTTCATTGCTTTGATGAACCTTTTTTATATGATTATCCCTCAAAAGAGGAAGTCTTAAAATTTAATTCAATTGAACTTACTTATTTTATATTTCCAATAGATGTAATAACTGTTAATGGACATGTAGTTGGATATATAGCAGATTATATTAAAGCTAAAAATTTATATAAAACAAATCCTCTTGATATAAACCTTTTAGAATTTATGACAGGAATATTAAATATGTATAAAGATATAATTAAAATATCTAATGAAGGTATTGTAATATATGATCTTATTTATAATTTAATGCAAAATAAAAATGAAATTTATGCTATAGATACAGATGATTATTTCTTTAGTGATAAAGATGATATTTTAAAAAGAAATGTTAATACGTTTAATGAATCAATAATGATCTTTTTAGTGGATAACTATTTTGATGAATTTGTTCAAAGTAATAAAAAGTTATTAGAAATGTATAAAGGAAAAGATATAAATTTAGTTGATTTTATAACTTTATTTTATAAATTGCTTTCTGAAAATATTGGTAAAGATATCATTACTTTAAATGATGCTAAGTCTTTAGTTAATAAAAAATATTATGAACCTAATTTTATAAGAAGTATAAAAAGGTAATTTATAATGTAATTAAACTCAAATTTTGAGTTTTTTATTTTGTAAGGGCATTGACAAAATAGATTGTAATGTTATAATTAGAAAGTGCATAAAGAAGTATGTGAGGTTGTTATGGATAATAATGTTTTAAAAGATATAAAAATATTTCATCAATTAGTAATTAATAGTATAGGTGTTAAAGATATGCCAAAGTATCCTAGTGTAACTACTACTCAAATTCAAATTATGGAATATATTATAAGTAGGCCTAAAAAATGTGCACTTCAAAAAGAATTTGAAAAAGTTTTAGGACTTTCAAGAGCTACAGTATCAAGTGTTTTAATTACTATGGAAAAAAATGGTTTAATTGTAAGAATTACTGATAATACTGATACTAGGACTAAAAAGATTGTTTTAAGTAGTAATGCTCAAAGAGTTTTTAATAGTAGTAAAGAAAAAATTAAAAAGATCGAGGATATTTGTCTTAAGGATATAACTGAAAAAGATTTAAATACATTTATAAATGTTTTATCTAAAATGACAGAAAATTTAAAGGAGGAAAAAAATGAGAAAATTATTTAAAAATTTAAGAAAAAAAGATTATTTATTAATTTTAATATGTGCTGTAATTATTTTTAGTGAAGTTTGGTTAGAACTTAAAATGCCAGATTATATGAGTAATATTACAGTTCTTGTTCAAACCGAAGGCAGTAAGATGAGTGAAATATTAAAAAATGGTGGTTATATGTTACTTTGTGCTTTTGGTTCACTTGTCGGAGCGGTAATAACTAGTTATATATTAACTTATGTATCAACAACATTTTCTAAAAATATTCGTAAAAAAGTATTTACAAAGACAATGGATTTAGCTACTGCTGAAGTAAAAAATTTTTCTGTAAGTAGTTTAATTACAAGAACAACAAATGATGTTAGTCAAATTGAATTAGTATTATCAATGGGATTATCACTTTTGATAAAAGCTCCGATGACTGCAGGATGGGCAATACTTAAAATACTTAATAAAAGTTGGCAATGGAGCGCTCTTACTGCAGTATGCGTATTAGTCCTTCTTACAACGATAGGTATTATAACAAGTATTGTTTTACCTAGATTTTCTTTAGTTCAAAAATTGATTGATAAAGTTAATCGTGTAACAAGAGAAAATTTAACTGGTATAAGAGTAGTTCGTGCTTTTAATGCTGAGAATTTCCAAGAGGATAAATTTCAAAAAGAAAATGATGATTTAACAAATACACAACTATTTAACCAAAAATGTTTTGCAGTAATGGAACCAGTTATGCAAATGGTAATGTATACTTTAACTTTAGGAATTTATTTTATCGGTGCAAATCTTATTAATAATTCTATAATGGCTGATAAACTTACACTTTTTGGTGATATGGTTGTATTTTCAACTTATGCAATGCAAATAATTATGTCATTTATAATGCTTTCTATGATATTTATGATGCTTCCTAGAGCAAATGTGTCCGCAAATAGAATTAACGAAGTTCTTGATGAAAAATTAACAGTTAATGAAGGCTTATTTAATGGCGATACAAAAGAAACAGGTACTGTTGAATTTAAAAATGTTTCATTTAAATATCCAGATGCCGATGAATATTTACTAAAAAATATTTCTTTTAAAGCAGAAAAAGGTCAAACTATTGCTTTTATAGGTTCAACTGGTAGTGGTAAAAGTACACTTATTAACTTAGTTCCAAGATTTTATGATGCTACTGATGGAGAAGTTTTAATTGATGGTGTTAATGTAAAAGATTATACTTTTGAATCCTTACATAATAAACTTGGTTATGTTTCTCAAAAAGCTGTTATGTTTGATGGAACTGTTAAATATAATGTCTCTTATGGTAAATCTGATAAAAAAATTACTAAAGAAAAAGTTGAGGAAGCACTTAAAATTGCACAGGGGTATGATTTTGTATCTAAAATGGACAAAGGCATAGATTCACATATAGCTTCCGGAGGAACAAATGTCTCTGGTGGACAAAAACAAAGACTTTCTATTGCAAGAGCAATTGCTAAAGATCCAGAAATATATATTTTTGATGATTCTTTTTCCGCTCTTGATTATAAAACTGATTCTGTTTTAAGAAAAGCTTTAAAAGAAAATGTGAAAGATGCAACAACTTTAATTGTGGCTCAAAGAATAGGTACAATACTTAATGCTGATAAAATTGTTGTACTTGATAATGGTAATGTAGTGGGAATAGGAACACATAAACAGTTATTAAAAAATTGTGATGTTTATAAAGAAATAGCATATTCCCAACTTTCTAGAAAGGAGCTTGAAAATGCATAATAAAAAAATGGAAAATGCTAAAGACTTTAAAGGTTCTTTAAAAAGATTAATTTTAGAATTAAAACCTTTTAAAGTACTTATATTCATAAGTTTAATTCTAGCAATTTTTGGTTCTACTTTAACAATTAGTGCTCCAAATAGGCTTTCTAAATTAACTGATGAAATTCAAAAAGGACTAGTTATTAATACTAAAAATTTAAATATTTTAAATGAAAGCCTCACTACTTCTTTTGGTAAAGATATTGAAATTGATGGAGTAATAATAAATGCAAGTGATCAGATAGAGTATGCTAAAATTTCACAAAATCTTAATAAAAATATGAATGCAAATGATTTATATAAAGCACTTGATGAAATGCCAGAAAGTATTCAAAAGGTAATTAAACCTAAAATGAATATTGATAAAATTAAAAATATTTGTATTATACTTTTAACAATATATTTTGTAAGTGCAATATTTAACTTTTTACAATCTTTTTCAATGACACATGTTTCAAATAATTTTGCAAGAAAACTTCGAGGAAGAATTTCACATAAAATAAATACTTTACCACTTAAATATTTTGATAATCATCAAACTGGTGATGTGCTTTCAAGAGTAACAAATGATGTTGATACTTTTGCTCAAACACTTAATAATTCATTATCAGCTCTTGCTAGTAATGTAACACTTTTATTAGGTTCAATTATAATGATGTTTAAAACTAATGCTCTTATGAGTGTTACAGCTATAATTTCATCGTTATTAGGTTTTGTATTTATGGCAATTATTCTTTTAAAAAGTCAAAAATATTTTGTAAAAAGACAAGAAGGGTTAGGTAAACTTAACAGTCATATTGAAGAAATATATTCAGGATTAAATGTTGTAAAAGTTTATAATGGACAAGATGATGCAAATACAAAGTTTGATAAAATAAATAATGAAGTAAGTGAGTGCAGTAGAAAAAGTGGTTTCTTATCTGGCCTTATGCATCCAATGATGGGTTTTGTTGGCAATTTTGGTTATGTTGCAGTATGTATAGTTGGAGCACTTCTTACTATGAATGATAAAATATCATTTGGTGTTATTATTGCATTTATTACATATGTTAGATTATTTACAATGCCACTATCCTCAATTGCTCAAGAGTTTACTTTTATTCAGTCAGCTTTAGCTTCTTCAGAAAGAGTATTTGAATTTTTAGATGAAGAGGAAATGTCTAAAGAAGAAAATAAAGATAAGCTTCTTAAAAATGATGTAAAAGGTAATATAGAGTTTAAAAATGTATCATTTAAATATGATGATAATGGCAAAACAATTATTAAAAATTTCTCTGCAGATGTAAAATCAGGCCAAAAGATTGCAATTGTTGGTCCAACTGGTGCTGGTAAAACTACAATGGTTAATTTACTTATGAAGTTTTACGATATTCATGATGGTGATATAACTATTGATGGTAAAAGTATTTCTGATTTAACACGAGAAAATGTTCATAGTTTATTTACAATGGTACTTCAAGATACATGGCTTTTCGAAGGAACTGTTAAAGATAATATTAGATATAATAATTCCAAAATTACTGATAAAGAAATTGAAAGTGTATGTAAATATATTGGACTAGATCATTTTATTAAAACACTTCCAAATAATTATGATACAGTAATATCTGAAAATGATAATATTTCTGCAGGACAAAAACAACTTCTTACTATTGCAAGAGGTATGTGTGAAAAAGCGCCTCTTTTAATACTTGATGAAGCGACTTCAAATGTTGATACAAGAACCGAAGAACTTGTGCAAAAAGCTATGGATAAATTAATGGAGAATAAAACCTCATTTATAATTGCCCACAGACTTTCAACAATAAAAAATGCAGATTTAATACTTGTTATGAATGAGGGTAATATTATAGAACAAGGTTCTCACGATGAACTTATGAAAAAAGATGGCTTTTATGCTAAACTTTATAATTCTCAATTTGAATTATAATATAAATTTTTATCTATTGACAAAGAAAAAATATAGTTATACAATTAATTTGTAAATCAATGAGAAAGAAAAGTAGATATTATTTGTTTTAAAGAGAGTAACTGATGGTGGAAAGTTATAAATGGGTAATATACGAAATGGGCTTTCAAGAGGCTACCGAAATAGTAGTAGGCTAGCACGGAGTACTTAACTTCGTTAACAAAGTAGCATGTATAATTGTACATGAATTGCACTTTTTAGGTGGCATTAATAAGAACTTAAATCTTATCCTAACTGTTGAGGATAAGATTTTTTTTAAGAAAGAGGGATAAAAATGAAAAAAAGAATATTAACAGGATTAAAACCAACAGGAGAACTTACTTTAGGCAATTATATTGGAGCAATATCACAAATGGTTGAGCTTTCTAATGATGAAAATAATGAAGTCTATCTTTTTGTAGCAGATCTTCATGCACTTACTGAATATCAAGATCCAAATACTTTAAGAGATAGAATTAAAAAGTTTATTGCAATGTATATCGCATGTGGAATTGATCCAGAGAAAGTAGTTGTTTATATTCAATCAGATAATGAATATATTCCAATGATTTCATGGATTTTAGAGTGCAACACTTATTATGGAGAAGCCTCAAGGATGATTCAATTTAAAGAAAAATCTAAAGGCAAAGAAAACTTTACTGTGGGACTTTTAACATATCCAATTTTAATGGCCGCAGATATTTTGTATTGTGATTCTGATTTTGTCCCAGTAGGTATTGACCAAAAACAACATGTTGAAATTGCCCGTGATATAGCAGAAAGATTTAATAATAAATATGGCCAAACTTTTAAACTTCCGCAGCCTTTAATTAGTAAAGAGGGAGTTAAGATTAAAGATTTAAAAGATCCTACCAAAAAAATGAGTAAGTCTGAAACAAATCCAAATGGTGTTATATCTTTATTTGATAGCCCAGAAATGGTTACTAAAAAGATTATGGGAGCAACTACAGATAGTGAAAATTTAGTTTATTTTGATGAAGAAAATAAACCAGGTATTTCAAATTTACTTAATATTGCAAGTGTTATTTCTAAAAGAACTACAGAGGATATTGCAAATGAATATAAAACAGCTGGTTATGGTAATTTTAAAAAGTATGTTGCTTCATTAACATCACAGATGATTAGTGATATTCAAGAAAAATATAATCATATTATAAGTTCTGGTAAACTTGAAGAAATATTAAATAAGGGTAAAGAAAACTCTAGAAAACTTGCTTATGAAAAAATGAACCAAATGAAGAAAAAAGTTGGACTTAACTAAAACAAAGTGTTATAATTTAATTACATCTTATAAAGAGTGATGGAGGGACTAGCCCGTTGAAGTCACACCAACCTATTAAATTAGGTGGTAATGCTAGATCTATAAGATAACTTTATCATTCAAGATATTGTTATCTTGGATGTTTTTTTATGAAAGGAGGAAAGTTTTATTAAGCATTTTTTTTAAGATGAAAAAAGAAAAGGAGTATAAATGAAAATTTTTAGTAACGAAATAGTATTTCGTGGTCACCCAGATAAAGTATGTGACCAAATAAGTGATGCACTTTTAGATGCATATTTAAGTGAAGATAAATACTCACGATGTGGAATTGAAGTAATGGGAGGAAAAGGTAAAATATTTGTAACTGGTGAAGTTACAAGTAGTGCAAAAGTAAATGTTTCAAGTATAGTAAAAAAAGTTTTAAATGATGTTGGCTATGATGAAAATTACGAAATAATTAATAATCTTGGTGTTCAAAGCATTGATATAGCACTTGGAACTAATGATAAAGTTCATGGTGCTGGTGATAATGGTATGATGTTTGGTTATGCATGCCGTGATACTAAAGAGTATCTGCCTACCTCTATGGTAATACTTCAGAAACTTTCTATTTTCTATGATGAACTTAGAAAAAAAGATAAAAGATTTTTACCAGATGGTAAAGCTCAAATAACTGGTTATTATGAAAATAATAAATTAGTTAAAATAAAAGACTTTGTAATTTGTTATCAAAATACTGAAGAAGAAAGAGATAAAACAGATGAAATATTAATTGATACTTGTAAAAGTATATGTAATGAATATAATATTGAAGTTGAAAAATTTATTTTAAATCCAACGGGTAAATTTTTAATAGGGGGTTTTACTGGAGATGCAGGTCTTACTGGAAGAAAGATTGTGGTGGATTCTTATCAAGGTTTTGCTCCAGTAGGAGGAGGTGCTTTTTCTGGTAAAGACCCAAGTAAAGTTGATAAGTCTGGTGCTTATATGGCTAGAGTTATTGCAAAAGATATTTTAAAAAATAATGATAATTTAGAATATGTTCTTGTTCAACTTTCTTATGCTATTGGTCTTAAAAATCCTCTTGCAATATATATAACTTCAAATAAAGGTGATTTAAAAGTACCTGATGATTTATATGAGAAATGCTCTGTTCAAAATATTATAAATTCACTAGATTTATTAAATGAAAAATATGAAAAAAGAGCAATGTTTGGTCATTTTAAAGATTAATTTGGGAAGGGTTAAATTTGGTGAAACTATTTTTGACACTATAAAAAGAGAAATATATGAGAAAATCAGTGTAACTCTTAATGATGAAAAATTACTTGAACATTTAATTATGGATTAGTGGTTTATTGACTTAAATCACTTTTTTTAATATAATCTATTTGCAAAAGAGGTAAAAGTATGAATATAGAACATTTATATATGTCATTTGGACTTCAGGAGATATTTAATGATGTATCTGTTCATTTTAATGATGATGATAAAATTGGCATAGTTGGAGTAAATGGTGCAGGTAAATCAACATTATTTAATTTAATACTTGGAAATATTTCCCCAGACTCTGGGAAAATAACTGTAAAAAATAGAGATTTAATAGGATATCTTCCCCAGGTAATTACTGATGAAATACCAAATGATGATATAACTGTTTTTGAATATTTACTTTTAGGAAGACCAATTCAAAAACTAAAGGATAATATAACTTCCTTATATGAACAAATAGCAGTAGAAAAAGATGATAAAAAATTAAATTATCTTTTTAAAAAGATTACTAAAAATCAAAATAAATTAGAGTATTATGATGAATATAATGCAGAAAGCATACTTCTTAAAATAATCGAGGGTATGAATATTTCTGAAAAACTACTTGATTTAAAACTTAAAAATATTTCTGGTGGACAAAAATCAAAAGTAGCATTTGCAAGACTACTTTATTCAAAGCCAGAAATTCTTTTACTTGATGAACCTACAAATCATCTTGATTTAGATACAAAAGATTATATTGAAAATACTATAAAAAATTATCATGGACTTGTACTTGTAATTTCTCATGACATAGATTTTTTAAATAAAGTTACAACAAAAACTTTATATGTAGATAAAATAAAGAAAAATGTTTTTCTTTATAATGGAAATTATGAAAAATATCTAAAGATAAAAAGTGAAAAAGATAAAGTAAAAGAAAGACTTTATGAAAAACAAGTAAAAGTGGAAGAAAAGTTAAAAGGTATAATTAATAAATATATTCGAGGTAATGAAAAGAAAGCAAATATTGCTAAAGATAGAATTAAAAAATTAGAGAAACTCCAAAAAGAAAAAGTTGTACTTGAAAAAGCAAATAAATATACAAGATTTAATATTAAAATAAATGAAAAAAGTTATTTAACACCCTTAAAAGTTGAAAATCTAACATTTGGTTATACAAAAGATAATCTTCTATATCAAAATTTAACATTTGATTTAACTAGGGGAGAAAAACTTTTAGTAGTTGGGGAAAACGGTATTGGTAAAACTACTTTATTAAAACTTATTATGGGGCTTCTTACTCCAATCGAGGGAAATATTATAATTAATGATAAAACTACAATTTCTTATTATGCTCAAGAACACGAGATACTTGATAATAGTAAATCAATATTAGATAATTTTACAGAGTTTAATCTAAGAGATTTTGAAATAAGAAAAATACTTGGAAGTTTTTTATTTTCTGGGGATGATATTTATAAAAAAGTTGAGGTTTTATCTCCGGGTGAAAGATCAAGAGTTGCCCTTGCAAAAGTTGCTTTAAAGGGAGCAAATACACTTTTACTTGATGAACCTACAAACCATTTAGATCCGATGACACAAGTTATTATTGCTGATACTTTTAAAACTTATGAAGGTACAATGCTTGTGGTTTCTCATAACCTTGATTTTGTTGATAACCTTGGTATTTCAAGAATGCTTTTACTTCCAAGTGGTAAAATAGTCTATTATGATAGAGATATTGTTTATCATTATGAAATGATTAATGAGGAAATAGAAAGGAAATAAAAATGAAATTATTTTTATGTGGTGGTGGCAGTGGAAGTCAACTAGAAATTGCATATAAAAAAATTGCAAAAGTTATGCAAAAAGATAAACCAATTTTGTATATTCCACTTGCTATGGATGAAAATAAGTATGATAGCTGTTATAATTGGTTTAAAAATGAAATATCTTTTTTTGGTGCAAAAGATTTTGAAATGATAAGAAGTTCGCTAGAATTATCTAGAAAAAATTTTTTTGATTATTCGTTAGTGTTTATTGGTGGTGGAAATACTTATAAATTATTAAGAGAGTTACATAATAATTCAAATTGTGAAAAAATAGTTGAGTATTTAAAAAAAGGCGGCATAGTGTTTGGTGCAAGTGCAGGTGCAATAATATTTGGTAAAGATATTAATAGTTGTTTCTTAGAGGACAAGAATTTAACTAATTATCAAAATTTTAATGGCTTAAATTTTCTAAATGATTATTCTATATTATGTCATTTAAATAAAAAAAATTTTAAAAAAAATCAAAAGTATTTAATTGATTATTCTAAAAAACATAAAACGATTTATTTACCCGAAGAAGATGTAATTTATATAACGGATAATGAAATAAAACTTTTAGGCAATAAAAAATATATAATATTTTCTTGTGGTAAAAGTTTTGTTCATAATTTTGCCAACTTTAAAAATGATATGAATAGTTAATAATATATTAATTATTATAAAAGACATTTAGAAAATACTAAATATTCAGCACTTTATGAAAAATTAAAAAAATTAAATAATAAAAAATTAAATTATGATACATTTTTAGAAAGAAATTTTGGTAAGACTAGGTAGTTTTATCAATTTTTTTATGCTATACTTATTTTATGGATATATTAGAAATAAAAAATAACACAATAATTGTATGCAGTAATAACGAAAAGAATAATTTATTAAAAAAATTAAATGAATCTGATAAATTATTACCAATTAAATTTTTAAGTAAAAGTGATTTTATTAAAGCACTAACTTTTTCATATGATGAAAAAACTCTTTATTATGTTAGAAAAAAATATAATGTTAAAATTGAGGTTGCAAAAGAATATCTTGATAATATTTACTATGTAAGTGATAAAAAATATGATAATGATAAATTAGATTTTTTAGTTAATTTAAAAAAAGATTTAATAGAAAATAAGCTATTAAAAACTGATGAATTATTTATAAATAGTTTAAAAGGTAAAGATATAATTATATATAATTTAGGTTATATTGAGAACTTTTTAAGTAAACTTCTTGATAATATAAAAAATGTTTGTAATGTTAAAATAGTTAACAAAGAAAATAAAACTTTATATTCAAAAAAAGTATATAGATTTACACATATTGATGATGAAGTTAATTATATAGCATGTCAAATATGTAAACTTGTTAAATATGGTGTAGATATAAATAAAATTAAACTAATTATAAGTGATAATGAGTATATAAATATAGTAAAAAGAGTATTTAAAATGTATAATATACCTGTAAATCTAAATGACAATATTTGTTTATACTTTACACTTGCTAGTAAATATTTAATTAGTAACTTTACATCTGATTTAACTAAAGTTATCGAAGAAGTTAAGGATAAATACTCAACTAAAGTAGTAAATAAGTTATTAAGTGTAATAAATAAGTTTACATTTATAGAGGATAAATTATCTGTAAAGGAGGATATTATTTATTTACTTCAAAATACATATTTACCTGAAATAAAATATGATAATGCAGTAGAGCTTTCCACTTTTGATAGCGTAAACGAGGATGATTCTGTATTTTTACTTGGATTTAATCAAAAAACATATCCAACTATTTATAAAGATGAAGATTATCTTTTAGATGAGGAAAAAAGTCTATTAGGACTAGAAAAGTCTTATGAACTGGCTAAAAAAGATAAAGAAAATTTAATTTATAATATTCAAAAACTTAAAAATTTATTTATAAGTTATAAACTTCAAAGTGAAAGTGGTTCTTTTTTACCCTCAACATTAATTAATGAAATCAATATGGAAACTATTACTGATAGGGTACCTTTAAATTATTCAAATAAATATAATAAAATAAAATTATGCTCTTTACTTGATAGATTTTATAAATATAGTGAAGTAAACGAAGAATTAAAAACATTATATAATAATTATAAAATAGATTATAAATTGTATGATAATACATATAAAAAAGTTCCTTTCGAGTTAATGAATAAAATATTTAAAAATAAACTTTATTTATCTTATTCAAGTATGGAAGGTTATAATGAATGTGGGTTTAAATACCTTATTAATAATGTTCTTAGACTAGATGTTTATGAAGATACTTTTGCAGCATTTTTAGGATCCCTTTTTCATCATATTTTAGAGTTGTCAATTGATAAAGAAATAGATGTTCATAATGAAATTATTAAATATATGGACTCTTCGAATAGAATTTTTACTGAAAAAGAAAAGTTTTATATATTTAAAATGGAAAAAGATATGATTTTTGCAATTGAAATTATAAATGAGCAAAATACTTATTCTTTATTAAATGAATATATGCTTGAACAAGAATTTGATGTTAATAAAAAAAGTAAACTTGATGTTTTATATAAAGGATTTATAGATAAATTAATGTATAAAACTATTCGTGATAAAACATATTATGCAATAGTCGATTATAAAACTTATGATATAGATGTTAAAATGGATTTAATTGATTATGGATTAAATTTACAACTTCCTATATATTTATATTTAATAAAAAATAATTATAAAGATGCTTTAATATGTGGTTTTTATATTCAAAAAGTATATTTACTTGATAATAAATATGATGAAAATAAATCATTATTAGAAAGAAAAAAAGATTCTTTAAAACTTACTGGATACTCAAATATAGATGGAAGTATTATAAATAAACTCGATAAAGATTATGAATCATCGAAAGTTATTAAGGGTTTAAAACTAAAAAAAGATGGCAACTTTTATAGTTATAGTAAAGTTTTATCTAATGAAAAAATGGATGAAATTTACCATAAAGTTGATGAACAAATAGACAAAGTGATTAATAATATTGAGGACTCTAATTTTGATATTAATCCTAAAAATTATAATGGTAAAAATATATCTTGCATGTATTGTAAATTTAAGGATATATGTTATAAGTCTATAAAAGATGAAGTAATAATAGAAACGGAGGATAACGATGGCGTGGACTGCTGACCAAGAAAAAGCAATTAATGAATGTGGCAAAAATATTATAGTTTCTGCAGGGGCAGGTTCTGGTAAAACAGCAGTTCTTACAGAAAGAGTTATTACTAAATTAAAAAAAGGTATAAATATTAATGAACTTTTAATATTAACATTTACGAATGCTGCGGCAATGGAAATGAAAGATCGTATTAGAGAGGCAATTACAAAAGATGAAAGTTTGCATAGTCAGCTTGATCTTATTGATGGAAGTTATATTACAACATTTGATTCATTTGCATTATCAATAGTAAAAAAATATCATTATTTACTTAATATTCCTAAAGATATAAGTATTTTAGATAATGAAATTGCTAAGAATATAAAAACAACTTTTTTAGACGAAGTATTTGAAACTTTATATGAACAAAAAGATACTGACTTTTTAAAAATGGTAAATGACTTAACGGTTAAAGATGATACCCCTTTAAGAAGGGAGATTCTTTCATTAAATGAATTATTAGAAAGATTACCTGAAAAAGAGGAATATTTAAATAACTATGTTAACAATTTTTATAATGAAAAAAACATTGAAAGTATAGTTAAAAACTTTTATGAACTAATAAATAAGAAAGTTGATAAAATCAAAATATATTTAGATAATTTATCTTATAACTGTGATGAAAAATATTATGAAAAGGTAATTAATGTAGTAAATCCGATTTTAAGTGCAAAAACTTATGAAGAATACAAAAGTTATACTAATGTAAAAGTTCCTGCGCTTCCTAAAAATAGTGAGGAAGATTTAAAAATTTCTAAAGAAAAACTTCAAAAAGAAATAGATAGTTTACATAGCATTTTAATTTATAAAGATGAAAATCATTTGAAAAACTGTTTATTAGAAACTATTACTTATGCTAAAGCAATTATTAAAATAATTAATGAACTTGATGAAAAAGTTTTAGGTTATAAAGAAAAATATGCTTCTTTTGAATTTAATGATATTGCAAAGATGGCAATTAAAATTGCTAAAACTCCAAATGCTAAAAAAGAAATTTCTTCATCATTCAAAGAAATAATGGTTGATGAATATCAAGATACCTCTGATTTACAAGAAACATTAGTAAATTTAATTTCAAACAATAATGTTTATATGGTTGGTGATATTAAACAATCTATATATCGTTTTCGTAATGCTAATCCTTTGATATTTAAAAATAAATATGATAAATATTCAAAAGAGGATGGAGGAATTAAAATTGATTTACTTAAAAACTTTCGTTCAAGAGATAAAGTATTAGAAAATATTAATAAGATATTTAATTTACTTATGGATGATGATTTTGGGGGAGCAAATTATAAAGAAAGTCATCAAATGGTTTTTGGTAATACTGTATACTCGGAAAATAGTGTTAATACAGATGATTTAGATGTTTTAGTTTATAATAAAGAAGATAAAAAATATAGTGATACTGAATATGAAGCCTTTATAATCGCTGGTGATATCAAAGAAAAAATATTAAGTGGTTATAAAGTTTTAGATAAAGAAACAAAGACTTTGAGACCATGTAAATATGATGATTTTTGTATATTAATAGATAGAAAAAATGGTTTTGAAATATATAAAAAGATCTTTGAATATTTAGATTTACCACTTTTAATATATTATGATGAAAAAATAACTAATGAAAAAGATATTTTAGTATTAAAAAATTTAATTGATTTAATAGTTTGTATTTATAATAAAGATTATAAGCAAAAATTTAAATATGATTTTTATTCAATTTTAAGAAGCTTTTTATATAATGAAAAAGATGAAGTATTTATAAATTATTTTGTAAATAACAATTATTATAATAGTGATTTATTTAAAAAATGTGATAATATTGCTAAGAAATTAGATACAATGTCTAGTAAAAAATTAATAGAAACTATAATAGATGAATTTGATTTTTATGAAAAAACTATTTTAATTGGTGATATTGATAAAGTTATTAAAAGGTGTGATTATCTTTTATCTTTGGCGGATAATTTATCATCTTTAGGAAAAAGTATAATAGAATTTAATGAGTATTTAAACGATTTAATTGTAAATGATGCAGACATATCTTTTACAGTTAATACAAATGTAAAAAATAATATCAAACTTATGAATATTCATAAATCTAAAGGTCTTGAATTTCCAATATGTTATTTTGCAGGTTTTGATAAAGCATTTAATAAACAAGATTTAAATAAAATGTTTAATTTCGATTATGATTTAGGATTAATTTTGCCATTTTATGATGATGGAGTAGGACCTACTATATTAAAAAGTATATATAAAGATAAATATTTAAAAGAGGATATATCAGAAAGAATAAGATTATTTTATGTAGCCCTTACTAGAGCAAAAGAAAAAATGATTATGGTTATACCAAATAATATGGAAGATATCTCTTTTAAAGAGGATTTAAATTCATTTTTAACTTTTATATCTTTAGTAAAGTTTGTTTTAAAGGACAATATAAAATATATTAAAGATGTAGTTTTAACTAAAAATTATAATTATACAAAAGAAAAAGATTTATTTGAAAAAAATAACGATTTATTAAATGTTGAAGAAATAAAAGTAAACTCAAATTTAATTACTCATAGTAATGTTTCTAAAAAAGTATTAAAACTTCTTACTAAAGAGGAAGTAAATGCAATGGAATATGGTACTCATATACACGAAATATTTGAAACCGAGGATTTTAGAAATGCAAATAATAAATACGTTTTAGCATTACTTGAAAAAATAGATAATAACTTTAAAAATGTTTATAAAGAATATGAATTTATTTATAAATACGAAGATAAAGAATATGATGGAATTATAGATTTACTTTTAGAATATGAAAATAAAATGGTTATAATTGATTATAAACTTTCAAATATTGATGATGAAAATTATGTTAAACAATTAAGCATTTATAAATCATTTATTGAAAATAAAACTAAAAAAGAAACTGAAACTTATCTTTATTCAATCCTTAATGATACCTTAAAAAAAATATAAAATTTTTTTACAATTTTATATTTTTTATTTTACCTCTATAATTAAATCGTTATATGGAACATAATCCTTTAAAAGATTATTATCTATAAGTAAGTTTTCTAAGTTAACAAGTAATTTTTCTTCGATATAAGAACTATCTAAAAATGAATCAGCATCTTTATATCTTTTTATAATAGTACTTAAATCATTTAATGATAAATCTGGAAATTGTTTATATATACTTTTAGCAATTTTCATTTCATCATTATTTTTAACAAATTCTAAACCTTTATTAATGGCTTTTGTAAATGATTTAATTATTTCTTTGTTATTTTCAATATAACTTTTTCTAGCATAAAAGGTAGTGTAGGGCATTTCTCCGGAAAGGAGTCCAATACTTTGAAGAACATAACCATATCCCTCATTTTCAAGTTTTAAAGCAGTTGGTTCAAATAGATTTACATAGTCACCAGTATTTCCTATAAAAGCACCAGATAAAGAAGCAAAATCAATATTATAGTTTATTTTAATTTTATTTTTATCAATTTCTTCATTTTTTAAGGCATTTAGAAAGTTTAAAGCGGGCATACCACTGCTTCTTCCGACAAGAATTTCTTTACCATATAGATCTTTAAGTGAAAAATCTTTTTTATCTTTTCTTCCTAATATAAATTGACCATCTCTTTTTGTAAGACCTGAAAATATTTGTAAGTAATCTTTTTCATTTTTTTCATAAACATAAATTGCACTTTCAGCTCCCGCAAAACCTATTTGAACATCACCGGATAGTACGGCAGCACTAACCTTATCGGCACCAGGTGTTAAAATAAGTTTAATATCAATATTTTCTTCATTAAAATAGCCTTCTTCGATGGCAACATAAAGGGGAGCATAAAATACTGAATGAGTGACCTCCGCGATTTTGATTGATTTCATATTATCATTTTTTTCTTTTTTAGGTAAAAAGAAAATTAAGCATAAAACTAAAAGTAAAATTACTAAAAATGTATAAAATATTTTTTTCAAAATAACCTCCTTATTATTTCTTTTGTATTATATGAAAATTTTGAATTTTGGTGATTTTAATATAATAAATGTTAAAAAAATATAGACACGGGTTAATATTTTTTTATATTTAACTTGCTCGGAAAAAAAATTTTTTATAATGTAAAAATTTTAAAATCACACACCTTAGAAAGGTAGCATATGTATTTTAATAAATTATATTCTGAATCCGGTTTCATAAGAGATTTAGCATTTAAAAAATTATTTTTAGAAACTCCAGAGTTTCTTATCTTTGTTTATGAATATTCTTTACAATTACTTGGATTTCCTTTTGATGATACAATTGATTTACTTGATAATAACGTAAATGATAATATAAATATTAAAAATAGAGAATCAGATTTGCTTTATGAATCAAATAAATATTTAATAAATATCGAAGAAAATAGTTAAACTTCAATAAGTGTTAATTTAAAATAATTATCTTACTTATGTGCTTTACTTTTAAGACAAGTAAAACCTGGTGAGGAAGATGAGATTAAAACTACTTGAATAAAGTGGTTATAAGAAAATAGATAGTTATTCATTAAAATTATATTCAAGTATTTTAGATAAAATTATTAGCAATTTTAATGATGTAACAAATATTTTAATTCCTTATGATGGAGAAACTAAAGATTTAGTAGTTTTATATATTAAAGATGATGGAACTTTTGAAAAATATGATGCTCAAATAGTTACAATAGAGGGAATTAAATATTTATCATTTAATACAAAACATTTTAGTAATTATATAATTGCAAGTAAAAATGTTATAAATCCAAATACATTAGATAACATAGGTTTATACTTTGAAATAATGGCATTAAGTTTGAGATTAATCGTTATTCTTGTTATAAAAAGTAATAAAAAATTGAAAAGGTAGTTTACATATACCTTTTTTTTGTGTTATAATTCATATATAGTAAAGGGTGTGAAGACAATGAGATTGAATTCTGAAATGAGAATGCTTCTTGACAAATTATATAATTTAAGAGGAGAAGATAGCGTAGTACTAGTGTCTATGGACAAAGAAAGAGACCAAGCAATTAAGACTAAAGAGAGGACTAGTAAAAGAACTACTGAACTAACAAGTCAAATTGAAAAACTAGAATCTGAAGGACATATTCTTGCTAAAGAGGGCGAGAGTTTTAAAAGTGCTTTAGAAACTATAAGAAAAGATGATTTTATAAATGTTCTAAAAGAATTAAATATTGCTTTTGACCCAGAAGAAATAAAAAAAGAGTTAGAAGTAAAACTTCCTAAAACTTTAGATGAATTTTCTATGGAAAAGGAAAAAGCTGAAAAAGAACTTGTTACCGTAGAAGATGAAATGAATAGTGCAACCACTAAAATAGAGGAATTAGGACTTCGTAAGGATGAAGCTCTTGCTAATCAGGAAAGATTAAATAGATACTTTGACTTAGCACTTGAGGGAAATATAAATATAACAAGAGATGAAATTACATCACTTCTTGAAAAGTTTAATTTTAGTGAAGAAGAACAAAGAGAAGCCGCAAAATTATTGATGTTCCCTGAAGATGGACTTTATGAGTATGAGAAAAGTTTAAAGGGAATAAAAAGTAAAAGCATAAGTGATGTTTTTAAAGAGGCAAAAGAAGAAATCAAAACAGAGGAAATTAATAAAGAAACCCCAGTAGTTGAGGCACCACTTCATGAAGAAGAACCTAGTTTTAACTTTGATTTTAATATAAATATTCCTGAAAATAAAGATGTTAAAGAAGAACAAATTGAAGCAATAGTTGAACCTGTAAAAGAGGATGATAAAACAGTTTCAAAAGAAGATGTAATTAATCTTTTAACAAGTTTAGGATTTGATTATTTAGATTTCACAAGCAATGATTTTGAAAAAATAATGAATAATTACGATGAAGAAACAATTAAAGCAAATGCTGAATATATTAAATCATTAAATATTTCACTTGATATTTTTGCAGATAATGTTGAATTAATGTATGATAAACAAATGAAAGAAAAAATAGAAAAATTAACAAGTATTGGTAAAATGCCTCAAGATATATATTTAAATCCAAGCGTTTTAACTAAATATGATTTAAATGGATTAAATAATGCAATTGATGTATTAAAACAAAGCGGATTAGATGCCAAAAATGTTCCATTAATTGCTTATTAGAAAGGAATAAGCTATGTACGATATAGTAAATAAAATTAGTGTTTTAAATTTACCTAAAGAAGTATATCCTAATATACCAAAATTTTATGCTTCATTTTCTGATGATTTAGTTACTTTAGAGGAACTTAAAGAAAAAATGGGTTATTTAACATCTAAAGGAATAGCAATTACTAAGCCATCACAAGTAAAAGTATTTTCATTACCTTTAGACTTTATAAAAAGTCAGGTTGAACAAGCTGAAAAGTTAGGTTTATTAGATATGTTTATTAGTGATCCCACTAGAATTAGTTCAACAGAACTTTTCAAAAGATTAAGTTATGTGATGTCTTTAAATGAAGCTTTAAAGGACGAAAAAGGTAAATATAGTAAAATATTATTTAATAAAAAAGAATTTGATAGAAGGTATGGTGTAGATTATTTAACCAAAGAGAAAGATGACAATGTAAAGGTTGAAACTACTAATAACAATGAAGAAAATGTTGTAAAGAAAGAAACTGTTTCTCAAACAAATACTTCATTAGATGATTTGAGTAGTGAAGTTGAAAAAGCTATGAATACTATAACAGCTGAGCCAATTGTAGAAAATCCTGTTAAGGATGTAGAACCAATTGAAACTCATGTTGAAGTAGCATCTGAACCTATAAATGAAAGTTCTGTTCAAGAAGTAACTTCAGTAAATACTCCAACTGAAGTTGAGGACGTTAATCCATATGTAATGGCACTTTCTAAAGAACAAACTATTAGACTTGATGATGAAATGCTTGCAAGATTCGAAGATTTAACAGCACATTTAAAAAATGTTTTAATAACACTAGGATATAGTGATGAGATTGATGGAACAAAATCTGATAATTTAATTAAACTTCTTACAAGTGGAGTAACTGAGGAAAGAGAAATACTATATTATACATTAACATATAATAAAAATTTAACAGATGAAGAAAAAGTAAGTATTTATAATGCAATTGATAATGAACTTAAACTTACTAATAATGGAGAATTAAGTCTATGAAATATTTAGAAAAAATAGGTTTTAGTAAAGATGATATTGCATATATGATGGAAAATACTCCAGAAAAGTTTATTGAACTTTTAAAGGAACAAAAAAAATTAGTAACTGAAAATATCTCTTATTTAAAAGATTTAGGAGTTACTAATTATCAAGATATATTCTTAAAATTTTATGAAATGTTCTTAATGGATAACAGTAATTTTATAGCAATATTCTCTAAATATGAAAAAGAAGATTTAATTGAAAAATTAAAGAAAAATATAAACATAGTAGAATTTTTATAACTACTATGTTTTTTTATATTTTCTTTAATCTATACACATTAATCGAAGGTTTATTAAATGTTCTTATGTGTGGAGGATTAGTACCAATTCCATAAGAAACATAAAGTTTGGTGTTATTTTCATTGTAATAATCGTTTGTATAGATACTAGCACCATCTTTTTTTACGGTTGCACCCCAGAAAGGTAATCTTATTTGTCCTCCTAAAGAGTGACCTGCTAGTATAACATCTATATCATAATTTTTTAATTTTTCAAATTCATCTGGTTTATGCAAAAGACCTATTGTAAATGATGGTGTAATTTCTTCTTCATTAGTAAGAATACTTTCATCAAAATTATTTAAATCCATTATTTTAATTGGATTAATATCTTTATTAAAAATATAATCATAGTTTTTATCAAGTACTTTAAAACCAATACTTTCTAAATTACTTTTAATATTATCATTATCTTTATCACCTAAAATGGCATATTTATAATCAGCTTTAATATTACTAAGTTCATTTATTACATTAGTTATGTTGGTATTATCTAAAACTAAATCACCAGTAAATACTATAATATTAGCATTCTCATTATTAATACTTTTAACTAAATTTTTAATTTCTTTTATATCACTTTTTTCATAATAAAGAATATCTGAAAATTGAACTATTTTAATTCCATCAAAACCATTAGTTAATTTATTACTAGTTATTTCATATTCTTTGACCTCTAAACCTTTTGTATTTATATATTTTCCATATATAAAAAATAGGAAAAAAACAAGAATTATTATACATATTAACCTTTTCATAAATATTCTCCGATTATAGTTAATATAAGTGATAAGAAGTTATTAAAAAAGTGAAAGAACATCGAAGTAAATATATTATTAGTATCATAATATACATAACCTAATGCGAATCCGGCTATAGAGTATGAAAGTATAAAAGGAATTTCTATTAAACTTTTTGCAGATATAAGATGCATTGAACCAAATATTAAACCAGTAAAAATACTAAAAATTATTTTATTTTTAAATAAATTTTTAAAATTTAGTCTAAACAGTACTTCTTCATAAAAAGGAGCAAATATACAAACTTGTAAAAATGAAAAAAATAAATTATTTTTTATTGAACTTTTATTTAATTCTTCATTCGTAGGCATTTGTCCAATAATTTCCACTAAAATAATATTTAAAATCATCATTGCTAAAATACATATTAAAAAAAATTCAAAATTTTTAGATATATATTTTTTATAGTTTAATCTAAAATCTTTAATGTAATTTATAATTTCTTTTCTATAGATTATAAATAAATATAATGATATTAATAAATATATTAATGTTTCTATAGCAGGTTCAAATTTAATATTTTTCTTAACAATTGGATAAAATAAATATGTAAGTAATAACATAAGTAAAAATGTTGACATTAATATTACAATGTCCCTTATAACTAATTTAATTTTTTTCATTTAATCACTTTCCTATATTAAAATATTACCATATTTTTTTTTTTCTTACTAGTTTTTATTGAAAAAAAAATTAGATTATGGTACTATTTTAATAGTAGGGATGGTGCTAAGCATTATGAAAAAAGTAAAGAAAATTTTTGTTTTACTAGTTATGGTATTACTGGTAAAAAATGTTCATGCGGAGTGTGGTTATGAAACGCAAGCTAAACTTAATAGTGAGGCTGCCACGATAAAGGCAATTTACGAGGAGCAAATAGGAGAGTTTGATTCATCTTTTTCTTGTAATGATGGACAAGGAGGGTGTGAAGGATATAATTATTTTAAAATATCTATTTTAAATTTAAGTAAAGACTTTACAATTAATGTTAAAAGTAAAAACTTCAATAAATCTTTCAGTTATTCAGATGTTAAAGATGGGGTTGTAAGTTTTGACTTAAATGATATTATGGAGGCACATACTTTTACATTTGATGTTTATCCCTCAACTGAAACAACATGTCCAAAGAAAAAAATAAGAACATTTTATTTGACAACTCCAAGATATAACGAATTCTATGATTTTGGTTTTTGCCAAGATAATCCAGAATTTTATCTTTGTGAAAAGTATGTTACTTTTGAAAACATGGAAATAACGGATTTTATGGATAAATTTCAAGAATATGAAGATAAAAAGAAACAAGATGAAATAGAAAAAAATAAAAACTTTTTTCAAAAATTAGGAGATTTTATAAAAGAACATAAAGAAGTATTTATAGGGGCTGGATGTACGATACTTGTTGTTGGAGGAGTAGTTGTATTCCTTCGAGTAAAAAGAAGAAAGGATATAATATGAAAAAAGTAATTAAATCAATATTTATATTTTTATTATTATGTATAATGGTTAATGTAGAAGCCCTTAATGTTGGTGATCAGTTTACCTTAACACCAGGTGCTTCACAAACTCATTCACCATCATATGGTTTTAATGAACAATATCAACTTCATACAGTTACTGGTGGAGGAAAAACTTATGACGCATATTGTATGGATAGAGGTAAAGCTGCAGGTCAAGGTGCATCTTACGTTGTAAATAGAATGATGCCAAAACTTAAAGGTGATTTAGCTGTTCTTTATTTAATGAAAAATGGTGCTGATAAAGAACAAATACATTTAGCAATAAGACTTCTTGTATCAAAAGGTATGCTTAATTGGTCTCATACTGGAACAGCAGATTATTTAGCAAAAATCGATGCAGCAGTTAATTGTATGAAATCAGATTCAACATTTAATTCAACATTAACTGAGTTTTTATCAAATACTAGCAAGAAAAATAGTGATAATGACGAAAATACTGATGAAGGTGGTAAAAGTTTAGCTCTTTTAGGATTTGAAAAATATAATTTGTTAGAAGGTAAATGTAAATATACTACCGCTGCACAATGTGCTGATGCAACAGGCAAAGGTTGCCATTTAGATTCAAATAATTGTTATATACCTTCAACTTCATCAACAGATAATTGCCCAACAATAAAAGATAAAGTGTTTGAATGTTATACTGGAGAAAGATTTAAATCAACTGAAAAATTTGGCTGTAAAAAAGTTGATACTTGTTCTTTTAATACAGCAGCTGAATGTTCTGATAATGCTGGATTAAAGTGCAAAAAAAGAGATGGAAAATGGTATCAGCTTAATGGTGCAAAATGCGAAGAATGCGTTCCTAATGAGGCTCAGGGTATATATTGTGGAAATGAAAGATCTGCGACAACTGGTTGTAAAATTGCATCATCCTGTAGTGGAGAACAAAACGATTTAGCATATAAGGATTGTGAATATAAAGCAAATCAAAAAAATTCACAAGAACAATATCATGATTGGGTGTGTACAAAAAAGTCTGGTAGCATTTGTTATAAATTAGAAAGAAAAGGTTCTAGTGGAGGTTCTAGTTCTTCATGTAATGCAAAAAAAGGTGAATATACTTTAAATGAGTGTAATTCTAGGGTAAATGATGGTCAAGGAACAGAATGTCAAAAAGTTTCACTTTTTTCTAAGTGTTATAAATTGGTTACAAAATGTATTAAGGCTAAAAATCAATATTCGGAAAAAGAATGCAAAACAATGGTTAATAATGGTAAAGGAATTACTTGTACAAAAATTGGAAATAACTGTTTTCAATTAATAACTAGTTCTTCCAAACCTGGCGATGATAATTCTAATCCAGGTGGTTCCGGTGGCTCTGGTTCTGGTAGTGGTGCATCTGTAAGTTGTGGTGGTTTTGATGGAATTAAACAACTTTTAATTGATGCAATGAATTATGCTAATGAAAAGTTTAATAGTGAAACTGGCGAAAGCAAAGTTGAAAAAGGACCCGCAACTGAACCAGAAAAAGCAGATGGAGTTATAAAGAAGATAGTATCTGTTAAAATTGATATAAAAAATATTACAGACACAAGTTCTGACTCTGAATATTTTAAATATTTAGGATTTGAGGTTGAAAAACAAAATGAAGCTACTGAAGTAAAACTTCTTGGTGCTTCAAAAGAATTTATAAATACTGAAGATGGTTGGGAATCTATTTCTGAAGGTGCTGACTTATCAAAGTTACTTGAGGAAAGAAATGGAACAATTTATGTAGGATTTTTAGTATCACGTCCTTCAAGTGATGATTCACAAGAAGCTACAGATGATGATAGTGAAGAAGAAGACTGTGAAGTAAAAATTAAATTTAAGTATGAATATTCTAATGAAGATGGAGGTGCTGTACTATATGCAGCAGGAAACACAACAGGTCAGCAAAGATTCTTTATAGCTTCAGAGGGTGAACCTATTCAAGATGAATTTGAATTAGACACAAGTTTATGTGATGAAACTACTTGTGATCCAACTTCAACACTTCCTAATATTTGTGAAGATGGATTAGAACCCGATGAAGAAACAGGTAATGTTGAATATGAATTTAGAGAGGCTTATAATGCTGAAAGTGGTAAATATAATATTAAGAAATGTTTACTTTCTAAAAATAGTAAAGATAAAGCCGGAAATGAGTATAAATTAAAAGATGATGAATATGCTCAAATGGTTTCAGATAATGATTATTGTGAAGTAAAATGTAAAGAAGATTATATATTTGGTGTTCCTTATAAGAAAAGTACTGAATCAGGAAGATATTTCCAAATTAGTGTTTCTTTAAAAGGAGAGCAAGATTGTTATACAACTAAATTAGATTATAAAAAATATACAGAAGATATTGTTAAAAAACAAAAAGAAATACTTGACACATATAATGAATGGTTAGAGAATTATGAAAATTATAAACAATATCAATGGACACAAGCTGATCCAATGATATGTTCTCAAGAAACTTGTACTCCTTCACATGATAAAAATGGCACATTCACTGGATGTAACTCATCTGAATCAGGACCTTATGATTATATCTATAAAGTTATTCATAGTAATAAATTTAAATGTGCTACCATTACTGAAGGTGATGATAAATGGACAATTGATGTAGATGAATGTTCAAAAGACCCTAAAGAATTTGGAAAATTTAAAAATGAAAAAACTTGTTCTGCATCAGGAAATTCTTGTTCAACATCTGGTGAATGTAAAGTAGAAAAAACAGCTCAAAAAGATTGGGAGGATCAAAAAGGTGATTTTGAAGGTGCTGCGCAAGATGCAAAACAAACATTAAAAGATAAAATGAAGGAACTTCGTGAAATAATTGATAATTATAATTCATGTGCTGCTGATCATGATTATCCTAACTTACAATTAGAAACCGATAAAAATATGGGTTTGGGTAGAGATGGAGAAAATGAAGTTGCATACTGGGATATGGTATATAGATATATGCCAAGTATTCAATATAGTTATAAAGAACCAGAACCTGGTATTTCATCTACAAAATGGATAAGTTCTGTTCAAGGTGAAACTTGTGAACATGGAATGAATTGTGATTATATGTATAGTCCTGATGCTGTGGTAATTGGCGATAGCTATGCTATTGAGGCAATGTCAACAGCTGACAAATGCGTTAAAGTAGACAGTTTAGAGGCTATAAAAGATACTCCAAATTTAAGTCAAAAACCTTATTGTATGGCAAGTGATTCTATTAATGATATTGATGATGATGATCATCCAGCAACTTGGTACTGTGATGGTACAATTACTAATGATTATGAAGAATGTGTAGGAGATAACTCATTACAATATGAAAGTGAATTTCAATGGACAGTTCTAGATGAAGACCTAGATAAAGGCATTGAGGAAACAGTTACTATTGGTAATAATTTAAGTAATTCGGAACATAAAATTACAAAGGTAGATTATGTACATAAAATAGCTTCTTCTGGAGGTACATATAAAACTGAAAGAGTATATTATAGCGGTCATGATGATGGTGATATTAAAATTGAAAAAACTCCAGAACATGAAATTAAAAATTATGATATTGTTGATGGTCTTCCAGTAGGAATTAATACTCCTACAGGAACATATTATTATAAATTAACTCTTAATAATTTTGGTACATTCTATTCTAATGTAAATGAAAACGGAAGAATCTATGGTACTCTAGATAGGAGTTTATCTTCACAAATTAGGGGTGAAGAACAAACCAAAGGTGGAGAATTAAATACAAGTGAAACTATTGGCAAAAATGAATATGCATGTACATATGAAGTAAATCAAAATAGTTGTACTGATGCATCAGGCAACAAACATTATAAAACTGAATGTGATCCTAATGAGGACTGGGATAAATGTCAAGAAAGACTTTGCCCAGTAAATCAAGGGGGACCATACTGTGTTGAAAAATCTCAAAGTTACTATGTATGTAGTACTACTCACTATGATGAAAGTTGTCAGCAAAAGGGTTCTAGAGAAGAAGCACTTCTTGCTGTAGGATGTCAACCTGGTGAAGAATGTGAAAATAATTACAATTGTTGTCCAAATTGTACTGTTCAATGTATTGGAGTATGTACTGTTACACCGGATGGTTCTCAAGGTGGAGGAAGTAAACCAAATTATGACTTTAGACCTATAAGTCCAGGAAATCTATTCCCTAATGATCGTCCAAAAGGTTATAACTGGGAAAGTGATCCAAGTGTATATAATAATTCTTTAGTAGCAAGAAAAGCAAAAGATACAATTGATGAAATTACTGCTAGAGCAAAAGATACTACTTCAGAGGAAACAACACCTTCTTCTGGAAATCCTAAGGTTGAAAACTATTCATTAAAAGTAGTTATGGACACTGATATGATTACTAAAATACGTGAATATAATAAATCTCAAGAATCTTACAATAATGATACAATGACTTGCTATGATTATCAAATAGAAAGAGATGAAGATCATTGTAAAACGGATGGTTACACATGGAAAAAAGAAGGAGAATCTGGTAAATGTGTAATGGCAAATATATTCTGTTACTCTTCATTTGTTGATGATTTAGCTGATGGTAAATTTGGTGGAGAAGTAGACATTAAAAACAAAGCAGGTCGTACTAAAGCAAAAGAACAATTTAGTAAGACTTATGTAGCACCTGGTGTTAGCAATACTGATAACTTAATAGTAACAAATGATTATTGGACAATTTATACATTTAGTACATTAGATATAAATGGCGATGGAATTCCAGATGTTGGACCATCATGGAAGTAAGGAGGGAGTAAACAATGAAAGAATCCTATTGGGGATATTGGCTAATGGTATTTGGAGTATTCATTATTGTGGTACTCCTTCTTATCCAAAGCTTTACATCGACAAATACTCAAGATTATTATTTAATTAAGGAAATTTCTGAGGCATCAATGGTTGATGCAATTGATTATGGTTATTATCGTACTTATGGAGAACTTAAAATGAATAAAGAGAAGTTCTATGAAGTATTTTTAAGAAGGTTTGCTGAAGAAGCATCACTTACAACAAATTATACTATAGAATTTACTGAAGTTTATGAAGCTCCTCCGAAGATTGGAGTTAAAGTTTCAAGCAAATCTGCTACATTCCAGGTAGCGGGTGACACTACTACATTTGATATAGTAAATAAAGTTGATGCAATCCTTGAATCAAAAGTTGACCCTATTTCTGGAAAAGGTTCATCAGAAACTAGTAATAATACTCCTACTGAAACAGAACCAATTGAAAATCCTATTAATATGGAAAATCCTATTAATATGGATGGAGGTAATAAAGAAAAATCTACTGTTAATAATTTTGGTGCAGTTACAATTAATCAAAGCCAGGAAACTATTAATGTAAATGGTACTACTGTATATATGGAATGTGCATGTGGTCCAATAGCTATGACTGAAGCAATTATGATGTTAGGCAAAGGAGATAGTTTAAAATCAAATATACAAAGTGAACTTGGATATACGCCTAATAATGCAACAGAAACTGCTGCAGCATCTTACGTATTAATGTATAAAAAAGGACTAAATGGTAATCCTTCATCTCGTGATTTTAGTAGTAGTAATTTTTGTGGCGGTAAAGGTAATTACGCAAGTAATGGGAATAGTTTTTTAAATAACTATGGTTTAAAAGTTGATACTGATAATAGTGGTGGTACTTTAAATAGTACAGGTGCTGGATATGCAGAAAAAATTTATAAATCATTAAAATCAGGTAATGTTGTTGTTGCATCTGTTTCTTCAAAAGTTGGAAGTAGTATTCCAAGTAATACAGGTCTAGCTTCAACAACTACTGGACATTATTATACAATTTATGGGTACAATGCTACTGATAATTGCTTTAATGTATATAATCCTATAACTTATTATAAGAAAGGAACTCCTACAGGTACTCAGTGTGTTCCTTATGATGCTGTAGATACGTATTTTACAGAATATATAAGTGTTGGTAACCAATAAATAAACATTATAAATTAAATGCTAATTGTATTTAACTTAATAAAATGTTATAATCTTTCTTGAAAAAGGAAGATTTTTTTATGAAAAAGTTAATAGTTATTATTCCAGTTATATTATTAATTAGTTTGTCTGTCTACATTGGTATAATTTATTTTAATATAGGAAAGTATGATGAATATTATATTAATAATACTATTCCTGTTATGAAAGAGGAATATATAGAACAAATTACCTCTTTAAAAGAAAAGTATAATAATAAAGACGTGGTGGGTACTATTTCAATTGATAATACAGATTTTAATACAGTAGTAATGCAAGGAAATGATAATTCATATTATTTAAATCATTTACCAGATAAAACTTATAATATAAATGGTTCAATATTTTTAGATTATAGGGTAGATATTGATGAAAGCAATAAATTACTTATATTTGGACATAGTTCACCAAGCTATTTTTTACCTATTATGATAATTGAAAATTATAAAGATGAAGATTATTATAAAGAACATAAATATATTTATTTATCTTCGATTAAAGAAGTAAAAAAATATGAAATATTTTCTGTTTTTGTTGAGATTTCAGATTGGTCCTATATGAATTTAAATTATGCAAGTAAAGATGAATATTTAAAACACTTACAAAATTTAAAAAGTAAATCATTTTATGATACCGGAGTTGAGGTAAATAAAAATGATAAAATTCTTATCATGCAAACATGTTCAAATATGAAAGAGTATAGTAAATATTCTAAAAAATATATGCTTGTTATAGCAAAAGAAGTAAAATAACTAAATTTCCAAAATTTGGTTATTTTTTTGTATATTTTTCTCTTGTTTTTCCTATAATACTAGTATGAAAAAAATGTTGACATACATAGTTATGTATGGTAGTATAAGGAACTATCAGGAGGTTTTTGGTTTATGAAGAAACTAAAATATTTTTTTGCTAGTGCAATTGTTCTTGTTGCGTTAGCTGTTTCAACTATTGTTTTTGCAGAATATAAAGAACAGAAAGGTGATATTAGATTTGGAAATAATATCAGTAATAATAGTATTACTGTAACTGAGGGTAATTTAGTTAAACAAGGCGATATTCAGATTAACAAAACAGTATCTAAAATTGATGATAATGGTAATTACAAAGTTACTTTTGAAGTAAAAGGTAAAGATGTTGAAACTCATACATCAAATAAAAAAGATGTTTATGCTGTTGTAGTTCTTGATAAGTCTAATTCTATGTGTAATAGTTATAATTGCTCTAGAGATAAAAAATGGACAAGTGCTGTTAATGGTGCAAAAACATTTGCAAAAACATTACATGAAAAAATACCAACTGCAAATATTGCTCTTGTAACATTTGCTGATAAAGATGGTTTTTTAGGAATATTTGACAATGCCTATAACGATGCTCAAGTTTTAAGAAATTTTGATAATAAGGATTTTTCTAATGTAAATTTTGGTACACCAAATGGTGGAACAAATTTATATGCTGGACTTTATGAAGCAAATGAATTATTAACGGCATCAAATATAAAGAAAGATGCCATTAAATATGTTGTTGTTATAAGTGATGGAGAACCAACATTATACTATGATGATAATGGTTATACAGATGGTCCAGGTTCATATATGGATGCTACTACTGAAAGAAAAACAAAAGAAATGGCTAAAACAGTTCAAAAAAGTGCTGAAGTATTTGCTATTGGTTATGACTATAATGGTACAATATTAAGTGAAGTGGCTTCAGGTGCGGATCATGTATATTTATCAGATCCTACAACCATTGTAACTAAATTTACAGATATTGCTACTATAATGGGTAAAGCTAATGCTGGTACTGATGCAGTTTTAACTGATAATATTGGTGCAAAATTTGTAATGACTGATGCTCAAGGTAATAAATATACTAGCGAAAAATTTGACATTACAGAAGCTGGAAAAACATTCTCATTTAATATAAAAATTAATGAAGAAGATATTACTGAAGATGGTTGGTATCCAACAAATGCTAATTTTGAATTAACATATACTGACCCAAAGGGTACTACAAAGACTATAAAAAGTACAAAAAACCCTGAGGTATATTGGGTTGCAAAAAGATATGATTACAAAATTGAATATTACTATGATGGACAAATTGATAATACTTTAATTGAAACTGGTAAAGATGTTAAAGGTAAAGAAATCACTGTAAGTGATGAAAGTATTAAAAATAATGCTAAAGAGGGTTATTCATTTGTAAATACTGATCCTTCTACAAGAAAAATTGTTATTTCTTCATCTGAGGAAAATGTAATTAAAGTATATTATGTAACTGATGAAAATCAAACAAAAGAGTTATCTTATACTGTTGAATACTATAAAAATGGTAAAAAAGTAGAAAATGATACTCAAGTTGAAGTAGTAACTGTTCATGTACTTCAACCAAATACTTTACAAGTAAATCAAGATAAAATTAATACAGAGAATAAATATGTTGGTTATAAATTAGAAAAAACTAGTCCAGAAACTATACCAGGTGAAATTAATAATGGTGGTATAATTAAAGTATATTATATTCTTGATGATGGTCAAACAAAGACACTTACTTATACTGTAAATTATTATAAAGATGGTAATTTAGTAAAAGAGGATACTGAAACTATTTATGAAACTAAACAAGTTTTAGAGTCTGACACTTTAACAGTAAAATCTGAGGAAATTAATATAAAGGATAAATATGTTGGATATAAATTTGTTAAAACAAATCCTGAATTGATACCTGAGGTTATTGAAAATAAAGGCGTTATTGATGTATATTATGAAAAAGATACATTTACTTATGAAGTAAGATATTATTTCAATAGAGAATTAGATGAATCTCTAACTGAAAAGAATGTTGCACTATATGGTGATAAAATAACTTCTTATACTGATAAAGCAAAAGAGGATTACACTCTAGAAACTGTTGAAAATCTACCACTTGTAATAAGTGAAGATGAAAGCAAAAATATTATTAATGTATATTATAAAATTGATGGACAAGGTGTTATTGAACCAATTGAACCACCTCATACATCAGCAAATAATAGTATTTATGCACTTATATTATTAGTTAATGCTTTAGGTGCATCAGTACTTCTTAAAAAAAGAGAAAACTAATTAAATAAAAATGTCATAGAAATATGGCATTTTATTTTGAATAAATAAATAAAATAGTGTTTTTTTGCCAATTATTTGGTAAAATATAAGTATAGTTAAAAAGGAATGATTGAGTATGGCGTATATTGAATTTAAAAAAGTAAATAAAGTATATAAAATGGGCGAAGTTGAAATTAAAGCTCTAAATAATACTTCTTTTGAAATTGAAAAAGGAGAACTTATTTGTATATTAGGTCCATCAGGTGCTGGTAAAACTACTTGTTTAAATATTTTAGGTGGAATGGATAGGCTAACAAGTGGTAATGTTATCGTGGATGGAAAAATAATTAATGATTTAAACGAAAAACAATTAATAAAATATCGAAGAAATGATATTGGTTTTGTATTTCAATTTTATAATTTAATACAAAACATGACTGTAATTGAAAACGTTGAACTAGCAACTCAACTATGTAAAAACTCTTTAGATCCTAGTGATATTTTAGATAAAGTAGGTTTAAAAAATAGAAAAAATAATTTCCCTGCTCAACTTTCTGGTGGAGAACAACAAAGGGTAGCTATAGCAAGGGCAATATGTAAAAATCCAAAATTACTTCTTTGTGATGAACCAACTGGAGCACTTGATTATAAAACTGGTAAACAAATTTTAAAACTTTTACAAGACACATGTAGAAATGAACAAATGACAGTTATTATAATTACTCATAATAGTGCAATTAGTCCTATGGCAGATAAAGTTATTAAATTTAAAAATGGAACAGTAAGTGATGTAATTATAAATGATAAACCTAAGAATATCGAGGATATTGAGTGGTAATATGAAAACTAAATTACTTAAACACATTTTTATGAAAATTAAAGATAATTATAAAAGATTTTTATCATTAATTTGTATGGCTTTTTTAGGCGTAGGCTTTTATGCAGGAATACAATCCTCAAGTCCTGATATGTTAAAAACACTTGATAATTTTTATGATGAAAATAATGTTTATGATATAAGTGTTATTTCAAATGTAGGACTTACTGAAGATGATTTATTAAAACTTTCAAAAATTAAAAATGTTGAATTGGCTATTAATATTCAAGAAAAAGATACTTACTTAGAAATTGAGGAAAATAATTATGTTGTTAAATTAATTGAGTATAATAGTCAAATGAATAATGTTTATATAAAAGAGGGTAGATTACCTAAAAATAGTAATGAAGTTTCAGTTGATAATGCTTTACTTGAAAATAATAATTTAAAACTTGGAGATTATATTACTATTGATGGTAAAAAATACTCTATTGTGGGAAATGTAATAAGTCCTTTATATTTTTCTGCAGAAAGACCAAATTCTAATTTAGGTAGTGGTAAAGTTGATTATTATATTTATGTTTATAATGGTTTTCTTGATTTAGAGGCTTATTCAAATATATATATAACAGTTAAGGGAGCAAAAAAATACTTAACTAATAGTGATTCATATAAAAAACTTATTAATAATGTAAAAAAAGATATTGATTTAATTAAAGATAAACAGCAAGATATTCGATATGATGAGTTATACTCTGATATAATTGAAACAAGTGAAATGTATGGTATAAGTATTGATGAATCTAATTTTATTAAACCCAAATGGTATATTTATGATAGGCTTGATAATACTTCATATAAAGAACTTATAAATGCTAGTGATAATCTTAAAAAAATTGGTAATATATTCCCAATAATATTTTTTGCTATATCAGTACTTGTAAGTCTTATTTCAATGATGAGAATGATCGAAGAGGATAGAGTTGAAAATGGTACTTTAAAATCTCTTGGATATAATAGTTTTCATATTACATTAAAATATGTAATCTATTCACTTTTAGCCACTACAATAGGAAGTAGTGTTGGTGCTATTTTTGGTTCATATATGATTCCTAGTGTTATTTGGAATATTTATACAAAAATATTTTTTATTCCTAAATTTATTTATTTATTAAAAAGTGACTATAATGCCTTAGGACTTTGGATATGTATTTTATGTATATGTGGTACTTCAGTAATTGTTTGTATTAAAAATTTAAGAGAAGTACCCGCTAATCTAATGAGACCAAAAGCTCCAAAAAGTGGTAAAAAAATCTTATTAGAGCGTATTAACTTTATTTGGAAAAAACTAAAATTTTCTGATAAAATTACTATTAGAAATATATTTAGATATAAATCTAGGGTTATTACTACTGTTTTGGGAATAGCAGGTTGTACTTCCCTTATTTTAGCGGGATTTGGTTTAAAAGATTCAATTAAAGATGTAACAGATTTTCAATTTAATAACATTATAAAATATGATAAATTACTTATGACAAATGAAAGTATTAATCAAATAGACATTGAAAAAGAATTACTAAATGATGATAAAGTAGAAAATTTTACTAATGTTAATACTCAAAATATTAAAGTTTTATTTAATGATGAAGAGCAAGAGGTAACTATGATAACACCAGATGATTTTAACAGTATTTCTAAGTCTATATCATTAATTGATTTAAAAACAAATAATATAATAGATAATATTAGTGATAATAGTTGTATAATTAGTGAAAAAACAGCAAAACTATTAGATATTGATGTTGGAGATAAAATAAGTCTTTTAGATAATGATAATAATAAATATGATATTAAGGTTTCTTATATTATAAAAAATTATATCAATCAATATTTATATATAAATAAAAATACTTATAATAACTTATTTAATAATTATAAAATTAATTCTATTTTAATTAGTTTAAAAGACGAAGATAAAAATTCTAAAGAATTTGATAAAAAGTATATAAGTAATGGTTATGCATTAACAATTGTAGATAATGATGATATGAAAAATTCTATGAATGATATGCTTGGATCAATCGACTCTATTGTTGCTATATTAATTATAGCGGCAGCATCTTTAGCTTTTGTAGTACTTTATAATTTATCAAATATTAATATAAGTGAAAGAAAAAGAGAAATAGCTACTTTAAAAGTATTAGGTTTTTATCCAAGTGAAGTAGATAAATATATTAATAGAGAAACAGTTTTATTAACTATTTTAGGTATTGGTATAGGTTTATTATTTGGTTCTTATTTAAGTCATTTTATTATTTCTACATGTGAACCAGATTACATAATGTTTGATAGACATGTATATACATTAAGTTATTTTTATTCACTATTTATAACTATTATTTTTACAATTATTGTAACTATTGTAACCCATTTTAATTTAAAAAAGATTAATATGGTTACATCATTAAAAAATGTTGAATAGTAAATAAATGTCATAGAAATATGGCATTTTTTTGTATTAAAATATAAAAATAATCCATAATAATATTGGTGATAGAATGGAATATAAAAACGTACCTAATATGTTAAGTACAAAAGATGTAATGTATCTAGAAGATATGTTTAAATGGAATTATGGAGCATTTAAAAGCGCTTCGAATATAACTACTAAAGATGCAAATATTAAAAAAATACTAAATAAATGCACTAAAATATGTAAACAAAATATGGAAGGTATTTTAACGATTTTAAAGGATGGTAAGGCAAATGAATAATAGTACTATTAAAAATAAAATGGTAACTGTTCCAAAGGGAATTAAATTAAATGATGAAGATTATTTAAATAGCGTATTATCTTCGTTTAAAGAAATGTCTAAAAATTATAGCATTGCATTAACTGAATCAAGTAATGAAGCATTATATAAAAATTTAAAAAAACAATATGATGCAATAACAAATATGCAAAGAAGTTTATTTGAACTTATGTTTGAATATGGATGGTATTTATTAGAAAAAGCACCAAAAACCACTTTAGATAGTAAGTATAATACCTTAAATACTCAGTTAAAAGATTTAGAAAATTAAAAAAATGGTAAATATTAATTATCATTTTTTATTTTTGAACATATTTAATCAGTTTTGCATGAACAACCATTTTATCATTATCATTATAACAAGTTGATAGAGTAAGCACTTTATCTTCATTTGTAATATTAGTTTCAAAATTATAACTAGATCTACCTTTAATTAAATTTATAAAACTTTCAAATTCATTATCACTAAAGGAAGTTTCTAAATAATCACTAGTTGTAGCAATTTTATATACACTAAATATTTGCCATATTGAGTTTTCCTTTTCCGTGGATATTTTTATTATATAGTTATCTTTATTATTTTGCCAAGATGATTTTAAAGTATCTTTTAAAGAACCAAACATAGTTCCATTAATTCTTCCGTGGCCATAAATGATAGTGTTTTTATCATTAAATTCATTATTACGATAATCTAAAAATATCCAACCAGCATTATTATATGTTTTATCATATGACCTATTTAAATAATAATCATTATCTAAGGTTTGTACAAATGGATAGTTAATATTTGTTCCCATAACTTTAATAAATCCAATAGTATCTGGATTAAATGTCTTAAGTTTATTAATATCAACATCTATAAATTTTAACTTCATATAATCAAAATATATATCTTTTTCATTTTCATTTATTATGACTTCATTATCATAACTTTTTTCATTTATTTCATAAGTATCTGCTACTTTTTTTATAATATCATTTGTATTATTATTATCTATAATCCACATAATTACCTTAATTAAAGAAAATAAAAAAACTATTAACATTACTAGAAAAAATATTAATAAGCATAAATTTTTAACATTAAGTTTTTTCCTTTTTTTAATAACTACATTTTCCATATGATTTAAGTATACCATAAATCATAATTTTTTAAAAATAATTAATTGATTAAAAGAATAGTTTTTGTTATACTTGTCTTAAGGTGATTATGTTGAAAAAAGTTATGATAATGTTATTAATGGTAAGTTCTTTATTCTTATTTGGTTGTGGTAAAGAGGAAAATAATGATAGTAATAAAAATAATACTACTTACACAAATAAGTTTGAATGTATTAGAGAAGATAAATTAACTAAAGATCAGATTTATTATGCTACCAAAGAGGAACCATTAAATGGTGAAAAAGGAGATGCTGTTAATGTAACATATACAAGATCATATGACTTTGATAAAAATGGTGATAAACTTCTTAAATATTATGATATAACAACATACGATTATATTTTAGATTATGATATGGATAAACAAAAAACATATTATGAAAATAATTGTAATGAAATTGATCAAAAAACTTATAAATCTTGTAATGTAGTATTAGATAATAAAAAAATTATTATAACTTCGGAGATTGATTTAAACTCTGAGGTTGCTAAAGAGTATCTTGCTACTGTATCGCTTAATGATGTTAAAGAAAATTATGCTGATACTCCATATACTTGTAAGTAGGTGTTTAACATGAAATATGGAATATATAGTTATGAAGAAAGACTTAAAAATCCTAATTTACCATTAATAGATTTTGAGTATTTAATAAATCATCCAGAATATATTAATTATGTGTGGGAAAAATATTTAATGGATATTAATTTTCAAAATAAAGTAAATGAAAAACTTTTTTATGATGAGAATTTTAAAAACAGATTTAATAGTATTTTTAATAATTACTTAAATAAAGAAAAGAGTAGATAATATGTATAAATATTTATTTGATATAAATTATAATAATAAAATTTTTTCTATCTTTTTAGGAGAAAATAATCATAAAGCATTTTTAGAAAGTAAGAAGGGTAAATACTATTATCCTTTATATGAAGATTATTTGTATTTAAATAATAAATTTAATAAAGAAAATTTTGTTAGTTTTAAAATAGAAAAATTTAATTTAAAAGAAAAAGTAATGATTAAATCAACTGCTGTAGCTCTTGCACTTATTACTGTTACTACAGCCTCGATGGTAAAAAGTAAACCTAAGTATAATACAAAAGATATTGATGAAAGTAAAAGTATGATCGAGGACCTTCTTGCAAATCAACCTCAGATTTATGTTTCAGAAAACAAGATAAATTCTAAAAGCGATTTAGATAAATTTTTAGGTTATGAAACAGTTTCAGATGAAGAACTTTATAATGCTATTGATAATAATAATCAAATTTCTAAAGAAAATAAAGAAAAAATTTATATTGTTATAAATAAAATAAAAGAAAAGTCACCTAATTTTGATTTTAGAATTTTTTATGAAAATATTAAATCATTAAATATAACATTAATGGATAAAAATGATATTGCAAAAGAATATGGTTTAGGTGTAGCAGGTTGTTATGATACTAAAAAAAATACTATTTATTATTCTGATGGTTATGATGATATGAATCTATATCATGAAATATGTCATGTATTATTTGATTATTATCGTAATGATAATGGTAAAGTTGTTTATAAATTTAATATTGAAAGTAAATCTTTAGGAGAGGCAATGAACTCTAAAATAACAAATTATATAACCTTTGATAATTCATATTCATATCAGAGAAGTATACTAGATTTTTTATTAGTAAACTGTCCATATTCACTTACAGAATATAACTATAATGGTATTGGAGGTTATAAAATTAAACTTCAAGAGGAATATCCTAGTGTAGATTTTGATTTTATATTTAACCTGCTTGATTCAATTACCATAGTTCAAAATGATTTTAATATGACACTTAATCTAGATAAAGCACCAGCATTTATCGAAGAATTATTTAACCTTGTTAAAATAAATCCGGATACATATCCATATTTTAAAGTAATATGTGAATATGTAAATGATGATGTAAAAGAAATGTATGAACAAAAATATAATAATTTAATGGAGAAACAAAGATGAAAAGATATAATATATTTAGTGAAGTTAAAATAAGTAATATAATTTTAATAATATTGGGAATAGGATTATGTATAATGTCCCTTGCTATTGATGAAAAATTTCATTTTACTTATTTAATATTAACACTTTTATTAATATCAATTTTTATTAGGGATTTAAGAAAATATTTTAATTTAAAAAATAATGGTAAACTTATTAAAAATGCAAATTATAAAATAATTTATCAAAATGGAAAAAACTATTTAAAAGTATTTTATAAAGATAATAATTTAGATTATGAATTAACTGGAAAACTTACATTTAAAAGTAAGGAAAAGTCAGGTAAAACAGATATATTAGTAAATAAAAAAGACCCAAATGAATTTTATGCATTTGGACCTTTAAAATAACTTTTACCTTTCTATTGTAAAGATACTTATAATGGTGGTAAAAGTCCTTAGTTAGAAATATTATTTTCTAACTATTTTTATTATGTCCTTTTTTAATAAATATATACATACAATTGCCTTTTTTTATGATTTATTTTATAATTTAAGTGGTGATGAGAAATGCTTATATCAAATTGGCAAGATTATAAAATAATTAAGGCTAGTAATGGTCAAAAGTTAGAAAAATGGAATAATATAAAGTTATTAAGGCCAGATCCTATTGTAATGTGGAATATAGGTGATATTTTAGAAAATGAATGTGATGCAGTTTATTATAGATCTAATACTGGTGGAGGATATTGGAAAAATATAAAAAGTATTCCAGCATATTGGCAAATTAAATATAATGATTTAGTTTTTAATATTAAACAAATGGGTTTTAAACATACAGGCCTTTTTCCAGAACAAGCAGTAAACTGGGAGAGAATGATAAAAAAAATTAAGGAAAGTGGTAGAAAAGATGTTAAAGTATTAAATCTTTTTGCATATACAGGTGGAGCTACAGTTGCTTGTCTTTCTGCGGGAGCTAGTGTAGTTCATGTTGATTCTTCGAAAGGAATTAATGATTGGGCAAAAGAAAATGTTAAATCATCAGGTTTTGAAAATAGACCAGTACGCTTTTTAGTGGATGATGTTAAAAAATTTGTTCAAAGAGAAATTCGAAGAGGTAATAAATATGATGCAATCATTATGGATCCACCGAGTTATGGAAGGGGTAGTAACAATGAAGTATGGTCTATTGAAAAAGATTTAGATGGTCTTCTTCAAAGTTGTAAAGAAATACTTAACGATAATTTCTTATTTGTATGTGTTAATACTTATACAGCAAATTTATCATTATTAACTTTAGAAAATATATTGAAAGTTCATTTTAATAATAATATTAAAGTTGATGAAATAGCACTACCTATTGAAAACTCTAATTTATATTTACCTTGTGGTATAACTGGTTGGATAACTAATGACTAAGTTAGATATTTTATATGAAGATAATCATGTTATAGTTGTTTTTAAACCAGCAGGAATTTTATCACAAGCAGATAAATCTGGTGATGTTGATATGCTTACTATTATAAAATCATATTTAAAAGAAAAATATAATAAACCAGGAAATGTTTATTTAGGTCTTGTTCATAGACTAGATAGACCTGTAAGTGGAATAATGGTATTTGCTAAAACCTCAAAGGCTGCCTCTAGACTTTCCGAAGAAATTAGAAATAATAAAATGCATAAAAAGTACTTAGCAATCATTCATGGTTATTTAGATGTTAAAGAGGGTACTTTAGTAAATAGAATAGAAAAACTAGATAATAAAAAAGTTTTAATTGATACTCCAAAAGGTAAAGAGGCTGTATTAAATTATAAAGTTATTAAAGAAAAAAATAATCTTTCCTTGGTAGATATTAATTTAGTTACAGGTAGATATCATCAAATTAGATTACAATTTGCAAGTATTAATCATCCTTTATATGGTGATTATTTATATAATAAAAAAGATACAAATAAACTTGCATTAGTTTGTTATAGTTTATCATTTGTACATCCCACAACTAAAGAAAATATGAATTTTAATTTAAAAAATATAGAAAATTACATAAAATTGTAATTTTTTTTGTAGACTTATGGTTTCTTTTGTAGAAAAAGTTATTTTTTGAGTTATAATAATAATTGTTATGAAAGAAATTGATAATGAAAAAGTTGGCAAGTTTATTGAAAACTTAAGAAAAGAAAAGGGATTGACTCAGCAAGATTTAGCGGACATTCTTTCAGTTTAAAATCAAGCAGTATCAAAATGGGAAGGTGGAAGAAATTTACCTGATATTGCAATTCAAAGGGTTATTTGTGATACTTTTAATATCACTATGGAAGAACTACATGCTGGTGAAAGAGATATTAAAAAGAGAAATAAAACTAAAAAAATTAGAAAGGAAAACAAAATTTTCTCAATAGCTCTTATGTGTATTGTACCAGTTATGGTTTTCTTTGTAGTCTATTTTATAATTAATTTTAGAGCATTAAAAATATATTATTCAAATAGTCAAATTACAAATGAAGAGAACTCTATAAGAGCAAATCTTTTGATTTTTAAACTCCCTAGAAAATTAATTATTTTCATTAATAATATTTATCCGTATAATTATGAAGTTAAAGATTCAGATTTGTTAGATCTAAAATTATATTCAGGTAATAAAAAATTATTAAACTCTAGTATGATAAAAAATGATATTTTTGAGATAGATGCATTAACTTTTGATCCTAATAATGTTAAATTAATGTTAAATATTGAATCAGTTACTGGTGAAAAAAGAAAATTTCAAAGAGAAGTTAAACTTGTTAAATATACAAGTAATGATAGAAATGATGATAAATATAAAAATAAGTCATTAAAGATTTTATCAAATGATGAAATAGTAAAAAAATTATTAAAGGATGGTTACATTAATACGGAAAATAAAGTTTATGAAAAAGAAATAATTGAGAATAATGCTACAACAAGAGTCAAATATGATTTAGAACATGAAACTATAGAGATTTTGTATGTACATAATAGTTATACTGAAAAAATAGTTGTTGATTATCAATTAAAAATATTTAGAACTGTAGTTTTTAATAAGAATAATATTAATAATGTATCTGAAAAATATGTTTTTGATCTAAAAAAAGAAAAAACATTTGTGAAATTGGTGAGTGCGCAACACTTAAAAAAACCTGTAAAATGGTAGAAAAGTACCTTTCCCAACTTCAGGTTGGATAAGACTCAACTTACAATATCTTGCCTTTTTCGACACTTTTGAGTTATGATAATCTTGAAAGGAGGTAAGGGTGAAGATAAGATTTGTAATTGCTGCATTTCTTATAATCCTATTTGTTCCATTTGGTTTTGTTAAAGCTCAAAATATTTCTGACGATATTAGTTATATTACAAACCAAAATGGTGTAAGAATAAGCATGACTGACTATAATTTATTAACAAACATTTATAGTGATGCATATATTCAAACTATGACAAACGAAGATTATGAAAACTTTAAGGCAAAAAATATCAATATCAATAACCTAGTAAAATCTGAAAAGTATTACAAAACAGTCATTGATCATTTAAATAATGTAGTAACAAATACGGAAGTAACTGAAAATGAATTCAATAATTATAATCCCAATATTCAAACACTAAGTGTTAGCAATTTTGTTGAAACTCAGTATAAAAAACTTTCATTAACATTATCTGATAATCATGATGGTTATGGCGATATATTTGTTGGCTTACTTTGGAAAATGATACCAAGTACAAGGGCTTTTGATGTAATTGCTGTAAGATATGTAGGTATGACAGATGTTGATGGTACACAGTATGGTAGACAAATCTGGGGAACTAACGGAAACTATTCTTATGTAGAGTATGGATGGAATGGTACAAATATTAATAGACAAGATAATGGTTTTGGTATATCAATGAATATAACAAATGATAGTACAATTAATTATCTTGAAAATTATATTGGTTCTGCCGTTCAATTTACTGGAAATTTCCAATGGGCTGGAGCCAGTTATCAACATGCAACATCTAATACTACACTTGCACAATCAAAAAGTTATACACTTGCGGAAAATGGTAAAAATGGTGTAATATTATTTACTGGTAATATTGGTGAAAAATATGATAATATGCCTGGAGTTTATTGCGAATTGTAGTCATTTAGATTACTTCTAACAATTAATCAGCATAGCAAACGATTGATTATTCTTAATAATTATTTAATAGTTTAAAAAATAAAAAAGTTAATACATAATATCTAATAATAAAAAAAAAGAAAGAAGGTAGACAATAATTCTGGCTCACACAAAATAATGTATATACTTTAAATATTATTAAAAAGAGAAATTTTAAAACTAGAAAATATTTTTTAAAACATGATAGTAATATCAACTTAGCAACCTTTTGATTAATACTTAAATTGTAAAAGATCTATTAGAAAAATAATAAAACCCAACTAATAAATTCTTATAGATATTTTAAAGAATAAACCCATAATAATACGATTATTATTAATTAAAATAATTATATAAAATAATATCTATAAAAATAGTAAAGTATTTTTCGTAAAACCTACTCCAACAAAATTCTTATGTTTAATATGTACTTATATTTTATAGATAAAATTAAAAAGAGGATAATTATAAAATAAAATCTAAATAATATTTTGTATTATAACTAATAAAAAATTAGGTATAAATAAATCTCTACACAAATTTAATACAAATTTTATTTATGTTTTAATACTCAACATTATAATTGTTGAGTATTTTTTTGATGAAAATTAAATAAAATGAGTGGTTTTATATAAAAAATGATAAAAATTAATTGACATCTTATAAAATATTTACTATAATTAAAAATGTATTGAGAAGCCCAATTAGCTCAGTCGGTAGAGCGCATGGCTGTTAACCATTAGGTCGTAGGTTCGAGTCCTACATTGGGCGCCATTTAAAAAATTAAGTCGCTAATTGTGACTTTTTTTTATGCTTAATTAATGATATAATTTTTAATGAAGGGTGATAAACTATGAATGAAAAAATTAGTATGCTTGAACGTTATGGTGAAAACTTAACTGCAAAAACGTATATAACAGATCCTGCGATTGCAAGAGAAAATGAAATTAAGGAATGTATGCTTATTCTTATGACACCAGAAAAAAGTGCTCTTTTAGTGGGTAAAGCAGGTATAGGTAAAACTGCTATAGTCGAAGGTATTGCTTATAGAATCCAAAAAGGAATGGTACCAAATGCTTTATTAGGCTGGACAATTATTAAAATAAATATTACCAGTTTAATTGGTGAAACTCAAAGTGAAGGTCAAACAGAAAATAGAATTGATTTACTTGTTCAAGAACTTGCAAGAAGTCCTAAAACAATTCTTTTTATTGATGAAACTCATTTACTTGTAAATAGACAAGGTGGATTAGACTTTGCTAATATGTTAAAATCAGGACTTGATAGGGGAACAATTAAAATGATTGGTGCAACCACTACTGAGGAATATGAAACATATATTTTAAGAGATAGAGCATTTTTAAGAAGATTCCAAAAAGTTGATGTTCTTGAGGCGTCTCAAGATGATTGTGTTAAGATATTAATGGGAACATATCCTAAACTTGAGAAACAAATAGGGGTAAAACTAGCTTATACTCCATTTATAATTGAAAAAATAATGCGTTTTATTGTAGAAATGACTGATGAATATAAAAGAATTTATGAAATAAGTAATAGATATCCTGATATTTGTTTAACAATAATTGCTAATGCCTTTACTTATGCTCTTTTTGATAATAGTCCAGTTGTAACTATTAAACATTTTTATAAAGCAATATGTAATGCAAAAAGTATTTATCCTGATGCACTTGCAAAAGAAAAACAAAGATTTATTACAGTTTTTGCTGATATGATTAGAAATGAAAATGTTGATATAAACGATACAAAGTAGGTATTTATGAATATAGTTGTTAATAATTTTAATATTATAGAAATACTTTTAGTAACATATTTAATAAGTTTTGTTCTTGTATTTTTAACAAAGAAAATTGCAGTTCATGTTGGTGCTCTTGATATGCCAAATGAAAGAAAAGTTCATAAAAAACCAATGCCAAGACTTGGTGGTCTTGCTATTTATGCATCTTTTCTATTTGGTTATATGGTTTATGGTACAGTAACTACTCAAATGCTATCAATTCTTATTGGTTCTTTTATACTTGTAATGCTTGGAGTATTTGATGATATAAAACCAATTAGAGCAAAAGTAAAACTACTTGTACAAATTATAGTCGCAGGAATTGTAGTATTTTATGGAGGACTTTATTTTAGAGAAATATCATTTTTAGGCTTAAAACTTATATTTCCAACTTGGCTTAATGAATTTATTGCAATATTCTTTATAGTCGGAGCAATAAACGCTATTAATCTTATTGATGGTTTAGATGGTCTATGTGCTGGGATTAGTTCAATTTATTTTTTAACTATTTCAGTAATTGCATTAATTTTAAATAAAATGGGTGGTCTTGATATAATACTATGCATTATTATGCTTGGAGCAACACTAGGATTTTTGACACATAATTTTCCCCCAGCAAAAACTTTTATGGGAGACTGTGGCTCAACATTTTTAGGCTATATGATTGCTGTTATTTCTCTTTTAGGTTTTAAAGGAGCAACATTTACATCACTTGTTATACCAGTTGTTATTTTAGCAGTACCAATATTTGATACATTATTTGCAATACTTCGAAGAGTTGTTCATCATAGGAGCATTGATGAACCAGATATGAATCATTTACATCATCAACTTTTAAAAATGAAGTTTTCTCCAAAGGTTACAATTTTAATTATTTATGGAATTGATATATTATTTTCAGCTGTATCAGTTTTCTATGTTTTAGGAGATAACCAAGTATCAATGATTGTTTACTTAATTATGATGACATTACTTTTATATATTGTTGTTAACACAGACATTCTATATGATAAGAAAGATAAGACTAAGAAATTAAAAAAATAATTCTTAGTTTTTTTGTTTTTTTAGAACTTTTGTAACATTCCTTTGAAAAAAATGCAAAAAGTGAAAATATTCCTTTGAAAAAAACGCAAAAAAGCAAATTATTCCTTTGAAAAAAACGCAAAAGGTATAAAAATACATGATAATTATGGACAAATTTGCATAAAAATGGTAATATATTATCATAAGGAGTTGATAAAAATGCTTAAAAGAAAAATATTAAAGGACTTATTATATTGGAAAAACAATCATAGAAATAATTGCTTAATGGTAATTGGTGCTAGACAGGTAGGTAAAACTTATATAATAAAAAAATTTGCTGAAGAAAACTATGAAAATTTTTACGAGTTAAATTTTTTAGAAAATGAAAGTTTTACAAATATTTTTGATAAAGATTTAAGTTCAAATAATATATTAACACAAATTTCATTGTATTTCTCAAACTTTGCTATTAATCCTGGCAAAACATTAATTTTTTTAGATGAAATTCAAATTTGTCCAAATGCAATAACTGCTCTTAAGTTTTTAGCACAAGATGATCGAATTGATGTTATTGTTTCTGGTTCTACTTTAGGTATGACATATAAAAAAGTTAAATCTTTTCCGGTTGGTTATGTTGACAGAATTTATATGAATTCTTTAGACTTCGAAGAATTTTTATGGGCAAGGGGAATAAATGAAGACCAAATTGAATATATTAAAAGTTTTTATGATAAAAAGTTATCAGTTCCTGAAGCTGTGCATGATAAAATGATGAATTTATTCAAAGAATTTATTATCCTTGGTGGAATGCCAGATGTAATTAACGAATTTCTATTAACAAATAATTTTAATAGTGCTAAAAATGTTCAAAAAAGAATAATTGAGGATTATAAATCTGATATTGTTAAATATGCTACTGACAATGATAAACCTAAAATTAGAGCGTGTTTTGATTCAATACCTGCACAACTTGCTAAGGAAAATAAGAAATTTAAGTATAGTCTTTCAGATAAAAATGCAAATAAAGAAAGATATTTTGGAGCTCTAGAATGGTTAAATGATGCTGGTATAACTAATTTTTGTTATAATTTAAATAATTTAGAATTACCACTTGAGGGTAATAAAGATAGAGATTCATTTAAAGTTTATATGGCCGATACAGGACTTTTAATGGCTATGCTTGAAGATGGAAGTCAAACTGAAATAATGAATGGAAATTTAGGTATTTATAAAGGTGCTATTTATGAAAATATAATTGCGGATATATTTAATAAATCAGGAAAAAAACTTTATTATTTTGAAAAAAATTCAACATTAGAAATAGATTTTATTATTAGATATAATAATGTTATAACCCCAGTAGAGGTAAAATCAGCAGACAATACTAAATCTAAATCACTATACTCGCTTATGAATAACTACAATGTTACAAGTGCAATAAAACTATCAAGTAAAAATGTTGGCGTAAGCGATAGTGGTATTATTTCTTTGCCTTTATATATGAGTATGTTTTTATAATATATTAACAAGATAATTTATATACAAGGAGCTTTTGCTTCTTTTTTCGTGTGTAAATGGTAATATGGAATTAAAAAATATAGATTTTTCCAAATAACTTTGATAAAATTAATTTGGTTATGAAAAAAGATGTTAATGACAAACTTAAATATTTATTAAAACTATTGACTATGATTTTTTTAATTACTAGTCCTATTTTTGATATGACTTTTTTTCATAGTAGAATTACAACTTTAATAAGAATATTTATAATACTTGTTATTTTTATTTCAACAATATTTTTATATAAAGATAGTAGAAAAAGCCTTAAATATATTATTATTTTTTATTTACTTAGTGCATCTTATTTAATAGTAAGTTATTATCATAATAAAAGTTTTATATCGCTATTTCCAAATAATTTTAATTATAGTTTTATAAGTGAACTATTTACAATATTAAAATTAATAATGCCTATAACTTTTATATATTCATTATATTATCAAAAATTATCTAAAAAAGATTTTAAGATTATATTTATATCTTGGTCACTTTTTATAAGCCTTCAGATAATAATAACAAATATGTTTAAGATATCTTTATCAAGTTATTCAGATATTCTTATTAAATATAATATATTTGAATGGAATAAAAATATTTATTATATAGAAAGTGCTAGTAAAGGATATTTTACTTATGCTAATATGACTTCGCTAACATTATTAATGATGTTAATATATAGTTTTTACTTTTTTATTAAAGATAATTTAAAATATATAATATTAATTTTTTTAATATCTATATCAATGCTAATGCTTGGAACTAGAGTTTCCTCAGTAGGGGGACTTCTTACTCTAATATGTTTAATAATTTGTTATTTATTTTTTGTTATAATAAAAAAAGAAAAATTTAATAAACGTTTATTTCTTTTATTATCTGTAATAATATTATGGATTTTATTATTACCAATTAGTCCATATAAAAATAGAAATATTGAGTTAAATAAATATAGTAATGTTACAAAAGAATTATTTGAAAATAATGATGTTTATAATAAAAATGATACTCAAACTATAAAAAAAGAAATTTCAAAACAAGAATATATAGAAAGTATTGTTAATAATGATCTAATTCCTAAGTTTTTTTATAAAATATATTATTCTTATGAATATGATCCTGACTTTTGGATTGATTTAATTGAAAATACAGATGAATCTAACATTAATTATAGATTAATCGAAGAAAAAATGATTAAAAGAGTTATTAAGATTAATAATAATAAATTAGATGTTTTACTTGGTATATCAAATTCTAGAATTCAAAATATACATAATTTAGAAAGAGATTTTATTATGCAATATTATGCATTTGGTATAATTGGAAGCATTATTTTATTAAGTGTTTATTTGATAATGTTAATAATTAATATTATAAAATTA
>FR899399.1 GCA_000437315.1 Mycoplasma sp. CAG:472 | reverse complement strand
AATTCAGCAGGAACAAATAATTGGAGTACAGCTTCACTTAAAACAGAATTAAATGGAACATACTTAAGTACTTTACTTGCTACAAGTGGAGTAAATAGTAAGTTAAATGATGTAATAGTAAAAGCAAAATGGCATTTAGGAGGGGCAAATATTTTTTCTGAAAGTAATTATAATATAGAGACAATAATAACGAAAAATTGGTATAAAGCAGAAAGAAGTCCGTATGCTACAAGTGGGACACTACAAAATTTATATAGTGGTAATCCAAAATATGTATTTGCTAAAGTAGGACTAATGTATCCAAGTGATTATGGATATGCAACAGTTGGAGGTAGTACAACTAGTAAGGAAAATTGTAGAGCAAAAGAATTATATTATTGGGATAGTTCATCATATAGTGATTGTAAAAATAATAATTGGGTATTTAAATCATCACCATTTATTGGTGACGGTGAATGGTTAATTTCCCCGAATGCCTCGCTTTCGGCTAGTGCTTCTACTTTGAGTTCATCTGGCTTTGTTGGCGCTGGTAGTGTCAACGATAACCAGTTTGCAGTCCAACCGACATTTTATCTAGATTCTAGTATCCTAAAAATTGTGGGTACAGGTGATGGAACTAAGGATAACGCATATCGTGTTGGGTAAGGGAAGGACTATGATAATGTGCGTGGCGGCAGTATCCGCCCCGCACTGCCGATTTTGAGAATTCAACAAAATTTTTTTGAAATGTTATTATGAAAGAAATAGATTATTGGAAAGATAGAAAGCATCTTAATTATGATATGAAGATAGAATTTGATATTCCAAAGAATATGAAATATATAATTGATTTACTCGAAGATTTATATTATAATAATGGCTCTTATGTAGAATATGATGCTTGGTCTGATGCATTATTATCTACTGCTAAACAAGATAAATTATTGGGACAAATAAATGAAAATGATTTTAATAATCTATGTAAGAAATTTAATTTATTTTAAAAATCTGCAATAAAATGCAGTTTTTATATTAATATTTATAATACAATCAAACAAAAAACGCGTAAAAAGCGTTTTTTATAATGTATCAATAATTTCAGATTGTTCTTTTTTTAAATTTTCTTCATCTTTTTTTAGTTCTTTACCTAAGAAAGCATTTCTAATTTCAACATCATTTTCACCAAAGTCTGTATCAAGATCAATAACTTTAACAACCTCTTCGATAGTGGTAGCACCATTAATAATTTTTACTAGTCCATCCTCGAGTAGAGTTTTCGTATTATCTTTATCATAAACTAAATTTCTTAGTTCTTCTTTTTTAATATTATTAATAATTGCATCTCTTATATCTTGATTAAGAAGTAGTACTTCATGAAGAGCAATTCTTCCTTTATAACCATCAAAACATTCATCACAACCTACAGCATCATATATTGCAGGAACATCTTTATTTAATACTTTTTTAAACAAGTTTTTTTCATATTCAGTAGTTGGTCTTGATTTACGACATTTAGGACACAATTTTTTACATAATCTTTGAGATATAATAGCGGTTAGTGCAGAACCTAAAAGGTATCTTTCAACATCCATATCAAGAAGTCTTTCAATAGTATTAAGTGAGTTATTGGTGTGGATAGTAGAAAGTACTAAGTGACCTGTAATTGACGCTCTAACAGCAATTCTTGCAGTTTCATCATCACGAATTTCTCCGATCATTATAACATTAGGGTCTTGTCTTAAAATAGAACGAAGAGTAGTATTAAAGTCTAAACCAATTTCACTCATAACTTGTACTTGATTTAAACCTTTCATTTTCATTTCAACTGGGTCTTCGACTGTAATAATGTTTGTCTGTGGTGTATTAAGTAGTTGAAGCATTGAATAAACTGTTGTACTTTTTCCTGAACCAGTAGCACCAGTAACTAGTATAATCCCATTTGGAGCAGTAAGTGCGGTTTTAACTTTTTCATAATTTTCATCAGTAAATCCTAAAGTTTCAAGTCCTGCAAGAGACATAGAGTAGTCTAGTATTCTTATAACGATTTTTTCACCATGAATAGTGGGAAGCGAAGACACACGAAGGTCTAATTGTTTACCATCATCAAGGTGTTTAATAGCACCATCTTGGGGAAGTCTTGATTCAGTAATATTCATACCACTTATAATTTTAACTCTAGTTGTAAGATTTTTCTTAACGGATTCAGGAATTTTACAATAATCATGTAACTCACCATCTATTCTTATTCTTACATTTATACCTTTTTCTTCGGGATCAAAGTGAATATCTGATGCACCTTTTTTAATAGAATCTTCGATAATTTCATTAACTATTTCAACAACTGGTTTATTATCATAATCAAATTCTCTAAACATTACTATCACACTTTCCCTTTACTATATATAATTATATAATAATTTTTTACAATTAACAATAAATTTTTGTAGCAACTTCAAAAAAAATATTGTATACTTAATATAGGAAGTAGGTAGTTAAATGAAAAAAGAAAATATATGGTTTTTTATAATAGGATTTATTTTTACATTTGCTCCCTTTTTTATCCTTAATTATGAAATATATAGATTAATTATTACGCTAATTGGCATAATAATTTTAAGTATATCATTAATAATTAATACAAAAAATTTACCTTTAAAAGTAGTTATATTTCCTATAATGGTATTTTTATTTGTATATTTAATTGATTATTATTCATTTATTGTTTTAAAAAAACCACCAGTTATGATTATAGAGTTTAAATCCTCAGAAAAGGTTAGTACCTATAATAGTTTAATCTATAGAATCTATAAATGTGATAAAAAACTTATATTAGATAAAAATTATAAAAAAAGTTATGCTTGTGATAGAAATGAGATCGAAGTAAAAAGTATATCAGAATATTTAGGAACAAACCTAAAACAAACATATCATAGTACAAAAAATAAATTTGTTCATATAAAAGGCAAAGTAAGTAAAATAATTGGTTCCTCTGAAATAGAAGTTGATTATTATGATTCTAAAGTAGGTATTAATGGTTATGTAAATTTTGAAGATAATAAAAAAATTGTTTTAAAAAACTTAAATATTAATCCTAAAAAATATCATATATATGATGAAATTGAGTTTACTGGTGAAGTTACAAAATATATAATTAGCGAAGATAACGAGGAAATTGATTTAACTTATGTAAAAATATATGATTTAGATATTTATAAAACAGCTGATCTTTTAGTAAATTATAATTATGATAATAAAATGACAAATTTACTTGATAATGTTTATTATTTAGGAATTAGTAATATCTATTATAAATATAATGAAGATAATATTTATGATTTATCATATATTTTAACTGATAAAAGAGACTCTATTGATAATATTGTAAAGGGTAAAGAATATACTGAAAATAAAAATAATGATAGAGTATATAAATTTGAAAAATTTAATTTAGTAAGATGTAATAATGAAAAGACTATTTTTGTAAATCCAAATATTAATATAAAAGATAATATTTGTGAATAGAAATTTATATTTAACAAATAATAAAGATGTGAAAAAGTTTATAAATAATTCATATCTTTTTTTAATACTTTTTATTATTCTTATATCAAAGAATTTTATTTTTAGTTTGTTTAAACCAAGATATACTTTTAATGAAAGTATTTTGTTATCCTCTTTATATGAACAAATTAATAAAATAAATATTATAAAAGGTTATGATTATAAAGATAATATCACTTATGCAAAAGTAATTAATAATAATGTTTATGCTTTTAGAAAAGAGTTAAAACTTATTTGTGATACAAAAAATATTTCTAAAAATGATTTAGTAATATATGATAAATACTTAATTGGTACTGTAAAAAATATATATAAAGATTTTATTATAGTTAAAATGATTACAAATAATGATTTTATAATTCAAGGTTTTGGTAAAAATGAATTGGGGATTTTAAAATATGATGATAATAAGCTTATTTTTTCAAGTAATGAAAACTTAAATATAAATGATGAAATATATATTTCTAATTTAACAGGATATAATGAAAAAATAGTTTTAGGAACTATAAAGAGTATTATTTATACACCAGAAAAAGTATATGAAATTAAACCAGTAGATATAAATAAAATAGATTATTTGGTAGTTTTATCAAGGAATAAACAATGATATTAGATTTATTAGTTTATAATTATACAATTTATTATAGTTTCTTTTTTTTAAACTATTTAAATTTTAAAAATATTTATTTAATTATATGTG
>FR899398.1 GCA_000437315.1 Mycoplasma sp. CAG:472 | reverse complement strand
CGACTCTTCGAGACTCGGCGAATAAAATTTAATGTGGTTGATATACTTTATACGAAGATAAAAAATAAATAAATAGTACACCCCTGATTGACGGACACTTTTGATAAAACATAGGTAAATACTGGAATTGTAAAGCTAAATCTTCGCCCAATAATATATAAATTTTACTTAAAAAGAGATATATTTGATAATAAAAAATATAAAAAATGCAAATAAATTTTAGAATTTAAAAATTTTTCGCATTTTTTTATACGCTAAAAACTGTTAAGATTTATTCTTAACAAAACTTTTATAAATGTTAATTTATTTTTTTAAAGATATAATTGCATATTAGTTTTTATTTTGAAATTTATAAAAGAGTTATAACACATTTTGAAAATAGTTAATCCAAGATTAAACAAAGATAAAATTCGTGTATTTTTTTTGTTTCTTATGTATATTTAGAAAAAAATAAGGTTGTTATTCATAACTTAAATTTAAAAAATGACTAGTAAGAATAATATAGTAGTAAATAAAAATTGTATTTTTTTCATAATCTAATTGAAAGAAAAAAATTTATATGGTATTATTGATATGATAGGAAGGGTAGATTATGGCTAGTTTTGGAAAACATTTTACAGTTAATGAAAAAGATGGATTATCATTACCAACTGCAGTACATAAAGGTGATTTTTATAGAATAACAGTTCTTACAGATAGACTTGTTAGACTTGAGTATTCAGTATCTGGTAATTTTGTTGATAATTTAACTGATTTAGTTTCAAATCGTAATTTTCCTGTACCTAGTTATACTTTCGAAGAAGATGATAAATATATGGTAATAACCACTAAATATTTTACTCTTCAATATATGAAAGAAAAACCTTTTAAAGGACCATCTTTTGCACCGGATACTAATTTAAAAGTTAAACTACTTAATACAGATAAAGTATGGTATTATGAACATCCTGAAGCAAGAAATTTCTTAGCAAGTTCATTTTCTCTTGATAATTATAATGGAATTTATAATAAACTTGAAAAAGGTTTATATTCTACTGATGGATTTGCAACTTTAGATGATTCTGATCCATTAATTACTAATGAACTTGGTATATTAAATAAATCTACAGAAAGTCACATAGATATATATTTATTTATGTATAAAAGAGATTTTGGTCTTTGTTTAAAAGATTATTTTGCTTTAACTGGACTTCCTACGCTACTTCCTAGATATGCTTTTGGTGTATGGTGGAATAGAGATATAATTTATTCAATGGATAATGTTAAGGCACTTTTAACATCCTTTAATAATAATGAAATACCAATTAGTGTACTTCTTTTAAATGAATTTTGGCATACTAAAAATAAAGATAATATTTTAGCAAATAAAACAGGTTTTACATTTAATAAAGAATTATTTTATAGTCCAACAGAACTAACTAATTATCTTCATGAAAGAGGAGTTAGACTTGGACTTGAACTAGATCCAACCGAAGGAATTAAACCAACTGAGGAAGCCTACCCAGAGTTTGCTGAGGAATTAAATTATAAAAATAATGAAACAATACCATTTTTAGCATTTGATAAAATGTTTATAATTTTATATTTTGAAAAACTAATTAATCCACTTACAAAACTTGATATAGATTTTTATTTTCTTGATTATAAAAAAGATATTAAATCACTTAGAGCACTTACTTATTATCATATAAAAGATTTTATGCAAAGTGAATATAAAAGACCAATGCTCCTTGCACGAAATACAATGGTTGCTTCACATAAAAATGCGGTTTTATATTCAGGCCAAACAATAGTAAGTTGGAATACGCTTAAATATTTACCATTTTTTAATAGCAGTGCAAGTAATATAGGACTTTCTTGGTGGAGTCATGATATTGGTGGTTTTAAAGATGGTGTTGAGGATGCTGAACTTTATATGCGATATGTTCAGTTTGGTACATTTAGTCCAATATTTAGATTTAGTGCAAAAAGAGGTATTTATTATAAAAGAGAGCCTTGGCTTTGGGACTATAAAACTTATAATATTGTAAAAGAATATACAAATTTGAGACATAAATTAATACCTTATTTGTATACTGAGAACTATTACTATGCTAAAAAAGGAATGCCGCTTATTCAACCAATTTATTATAACTATCCTGAAATGTATGATGAACCTGAGTATCGTAATGAATATTACTTTGGAAGTGAATTCTTTGTTTGCCCAATTACAAAACCAATGGATAATGTAATGAATAGATCTGTTCAAAGAACATTTATACCTAAAGGAATATGGTATGACTTTAAAACTGGCAAAAAATTTGTAGGTGATAAAAGATATATAACTTTCCATAAAGATGAAGATTATCCTGTATTTGCAAAAGCTGGAGCAATTATTCCAATGGCAAGTATTTCCTCAAATTATAATTTTACAGGAAATCCAGAAAAGTTAGATGTACACGTATTTCCTGGTAAAAGTAATTCATATCATTTATATGAAGATGATGGAGTTACAAGACTTTATGAACAAGGTTATTATGTAATTAGTGCAATTGATTACAATTATATGCAAAATAATTATAGTTTAATAATTCATCCTTTAGAGGGAAAAACTGCAATAATACCTGCGACAAGAGATTATAATATTATATTTAGAAATACTAAGGAAGCAAGTAAAGTTGAAGTATTTATTAATGGTGAAAAACTTGATAGTAATGCTTACTCTATAAATGTAAAAGATGATAGTTTTATAGTTAGTGTACCTGAAGTAGATACAACAAAACAGTTAACAGTTAATTGCAGTGGTAAAGATATTGAAATAGATGCAGCAAGAATTATTAATGAAGATATAAATTCAATTATTACTGATTTAAAAATTAAAACTAAGTTAAAAGAGCAACTATATAAAATTGTATTTAGTAATATGGAAATTAAAAAGAAGAGAATTGCTATTAAAAAACTAAGAAGTAAAGGCTTAGAATCTAGATTTATAAGAATGTTTATGAAATTATATGATTATTTAATTGAAATTTAAAAAAAAGTATTGTATAATGTGCTTAAGCAAAGGAAGAAAGAGTAGTAAATATATTTGTTTTTATAGAAAGCTAATGGTTGATGGAAATTAGTAAAATTATATATTGAACTTGCTTTTGGATGCAAATGGGGTAATTTCCGTATCAATTAAATAAGTTAAATTAAAGGTGGTACCGTGCAATATGCACCCTTTTGTACTACTTTTTTTATTGGAGGAAAAATGAAAAGAGTATTAATTGTATGCTTAATTGTATTTATGGTTTTAAGTGTAGTATTATATTTTTATGATATGTATATGTTTAGTGTTATGCGTAAAAATAAGAAAAATAAAAAGAATAAAGAAAAATATTTATTTTCAGTTAGATATTTAATGGCAAAATTTAAACTGTCGAAAGAATTACTTATTCAAAATAAAATGGCATTTATTTATAGTTTAATTGATGCCTTTATAATAACAATTGTATTTATGATTATAGAACTTATTAATCTTCCGTTTTACATTCAAATATTAATAGGATTTGCATTATTATTTGGACTTATATATGCGATATATGAACTTCTTGGAAGATATTTAGAAAGGAAAGAAAATAATGAACGAGTTTAATCAAATTGAAAAAAAATGGCAAAAATATTGGGAAGATAACAAATGTTTTAAGGCTATTAATGGTAGTGAAAAGAAACCTTATTATATTTTAGTAGAATTTCCATATCCATCTGGTTCTGGTCTTCATGTAGGGCATGTAAGAAGTTATACAGCACAGGATGCAAAAGCAAGAATGAAAAGAATGCAAGGATTTAATGTTTTATATCCAATGGGTTGGGATGCCTTTGGAGCTCCAGCAGAACAATATGCAATTAAAAATCATATTCATCCTAAAGAAGCTGTAAAGGAAAATATTGCAACTTTTAAAAGACAAATGAAGACACTTGGATTTTCATTTGATTGGGATAGAGAATTTTCTACAACTGATCCGGAATATTATAAATGGACTCAATGGCAATTTTTGAAATTTTATGAGCATAATATGGCTTATAAAGCAACTGCTTCAGTAAATTGGTGTAATACATGTAAAACTGTTCTTTCAAATGAAGATGCCGCCGGTGGAGTATGTGAAAGATGTGGAAACACAGTTGTTCAAAAAGAAAAAAATCAGTGGATGCTAAAAATGAGTGAATATGCTCAAAGTCTTCTTGATGGTCTTGAGGAAACAGCTTTTGCTGATAGAGTTAAATTAGGTCAAATAAATTGGATTGGAAAGTCTACCGGAGTTGAAGTTGAAATAGAACTTACAACAGGAGGAAAATTTTCAATATTTACAACTTGCATTGAAACAATTTATGGTGTTACATTTTTTGTAATTGCTCCAGATGGAAAACTTATTAAAGAGTTAATGCCAAAAATCCAAAATAAAGAGGAAGTACAAAATTATATTTTAGAAACATCAAAAAAATCTAATATGGATAGAACTAGTCTTAATAAAACAAAAACAGGTTGCATTTTAAAGGGTATAGAGGCAATTAATCCAGTTAATGGAAAAAAAGTTCCTATATTTGTTGGTGACTTTGTACTTGGTAGTTATGGAACTGGTGCAGTTATGGCAGTACCTGCTCATGATGCAAGAGATTATGAATATGCAAAAGTACATAATTTGGAAATGATTGAGGTTATTTCAGGAGGAAATATAAAAGAAAAAGCCTATGAAAAAGAGGAGTATCTTCCTATAAATCCTAAACTTCTTAATAGTGAGGAATTTACTGGACTTACAGTTAGTGAAGCCAAAGAAAAAATAACAGAAAAACTTGTTAATATGGGTAAAGCTAAAGTAGTTAATAATTATAAAATGCGTGATTGGATTTTCTCTAGACAAAGATTCTGGGGTGAACCAATACCAATGATTAATTGTCCTAAATGTGGTTGGGTTCCTGTACCTGAAAATGAACTTCCGGTTTTACTTCCAGATGTAGCTAACTACGAACCAACTGATGATGGCGAAAGTCCACTTGCAAAAATTACTGATTGGGTAAATTGTAAATGTCCTAAATGTGGTGCTGATGCCAAAAGAGAAACAGATACTATGCCAAACTGGGCTGGATCAAGTTGGTATTTCTTAAGATTTATGGATGCACATAATAATAAAGAATTTGCCTCAATGGATGCAATGAAGTATTGGGGTAAAGTCGATTGGTACAATGGAGGAATGGAACATACAGCAAGACATTTGCTATATGCAAGATTCTGGGTACAATTTTTGTATAATATTGGTCTAGTTCCTAATAAAGAAATGATTTACAAAAGAGTAAGTCATGGTATGGTACTTGGTTCTAACAATGAAAAAATGAGTAAAAGTAAAGGCAATGTTATCAATCCAGATGATATTGTTAATGAATTTGGTGCTGATACATTAAGACTTTATGAAATGTTTATGGGTGATTATAAAGAAGATGTTCCTTGGAGTACTGAAAGTTTAAAAGGATGTAAAAGATTTATTGATAAAGTTATTAGATTAAAAGATTCTTTAAATGATAATGAAGGTTTTACTAAAGATTTAGAAAAAATACAAAATCAAACTATAAAAAAAGTAACTTATGATTTAGATAATATGGCCTATAATACAGCTGTATCAAGTTTAATGATTTTGACAAATGCTTATCAAGATGCTAAATCAATTTCTAAAGAAGATTATAGATTACTTCTTACACTTTTAAATCCAATAGCTCCACATATTACAGAGGAGTTAAATGAAAGTATTGGGTTTAGTCCAATTGTAAATAGTACTTGGCCAGTATATGATGAAGATAAAACTAAGGATACAACTGTTACTATAGCAGTATCTGTTAATGGTAAAGTAAGAGGAAAACTTGAGGTTGATGTTGATACACCATCTGATATACTTCAGGAAAAAGCATTTACACTTCCAAATGTTCAAAACTTTACAAATGGTAAGGAAATTGTTAAGGTTATTGCTATTCCTAATAAAATAGTAAATATCGTAGTAAAGGGTTAATAACCCTTTTTATTATGGAAAAATGTGTAAAAAGTTACAAAAATAACTGGTTTTTTGTGTAAACTATTTATAATTGTTAAGCAAAAGGAGTAGTAAATATGTCTTTTAAGTGTTATAATTCTAATTATGAAAAAAGAAAAATTAGATATTTTATACGAAGATAAATTTTTAATAATTGTAAATAAGAAAAGTGGTATTCTTACAATTGCAAATGATAAAGAAAAAGAAAAAACTTTGTATCATGAAGTTCATGAATATTTATGGAGAAAAAATAAAAATAATAAAGTATTTATAATTCATAGACTTGATAAAGATACAAGTGGAATAGTTATTTTTGCTAAAAATGATAAAATAAAGAAAATTATGCAGGATAATTGGGGAAGCGTTCAAAGATATTACTATGCATTATGTCACGGAAATTTTAAATGTAAAAGTGGAACCATAATAAACTATTTGAAAGAAACTAAAACTTTTATGGTTTATGATACTAAAAATGAAAAAATTGGAGATAAATCTATTACTAAGTATGAAGTCATTGATAATGAAAATAATAAAACTTTAGTAAATATAAATATTTTAACAGGTAAGAAAAATCAAATAAGAGTGGCAATGCAAAGTATAAATCATCCAATATATGGAGATAAAAAATATGGTAAAAAAGATGGTATGAGAAATTTATGTTTACATGCTTATAAAGTTATTTTTACTCATCCAATTACCAAAGAGAAAATTGTTATCGAGGCAAAAATGCCTAAATATATGAATATAAAAAAAGAAAGTTAGTCCTTTCTTCGACAAAATTCTTAAAAACTATGTTTTATACTATAATTGGTGATGACATATGAAAGTAAAATTATTTGATGAAAGTCATGAAAAAGATTTAGAAAAAGTAATAAATCTTTTTTTAAATGAGGGAAACTATGATATAATAGATATTAAGTTTCAGGTTGCTATAGCAGTTTGTGGTGAAGAACAAATATATTGTTTTAGCGCTATGATAATTTATAATTAAAGCATATACATATTATTAGAATCTATGTTAATGTCATCAGTGGAATAACTAGTATTTTCAAGACTTGATATTCTTTTATCTAATCTAGCAATTTGTCTTTCAATCTTTGCAAGTCTTTCCTCTAAATCAATATTATTTTGATTATAAAATTGGTTATTCATTGGCATCATATTTGGCATAAAACCATTTTGAGGCATCATCATATTTTGATTTTCAAAAAATGAATTTCTATTTTTCTTCATAGGCATTCCTTTCTAATGATAATATATGTTTAAAAAAAGGAAGTGTTATTATGAGAATGAGAAATCCCAAAAATATGGATGAAATATTAAATAGTTGTAATTATTTTTTAACTGAAGATTTATTTAATAATAATAATGATATATGTTTAGAAATTGGTATGGGTAAAGGTAATTTCTTACTTGGAATGTGTTTAAATCATCCAGATATTAATTACATTGGTGTAGAAAAATATTCCAGTGTTATTTGTAGTGCAATAAAAAAAATTAATGAATATGAATTAGATAATCTGAAGATACTTAACATAGATATTATGGATATTCCACAGTATTTATATGGAAAAATAAAAACTATTTATTTGAATTTTTCTGATCCTTGGCCTAAAAAAAGAAATACTAAACGAAGACTTACATCAGAAAATTTCTTAAAATTATATGATAATTTATTTAAGGATGAAAAACATATTATTTTAAAAACTGATAATGATGATTTTTATGAATTTTCGAAAGAAAGTCTACTTTCATATGGCTATAAAATTATAAATGAAACTTATGATTTACATAATAGTGATATAACTGATAGTCCAAAAACTGAATATGAAGAGAAATTTTCTTCTCAAGGCGTTAAAATAAAATATATAGAAGTAATAAAAAAATAGTGATATAATATTGATGTAAGGATGATATAATGAAAAGAAAATTTTTAATATTGCTACTCATAGGTTTATTTTCTTTATGTGGATGCAGTAATATAAAAAATATGAATACTGATTCTTTATTAAATGAACTTGCTAATAAAACAGGTAAATATAATGAGGTTAATCGCGCTTTTAAATATTATTTACCAAGTGGTCTTAGTATTGATAGTTATGATGATTATAATGCAGTATTTTCCTCAGCTAATTATAAATATTATTTATATGTTGATTTAATAAGCTATTATAAAAAAGTGGAATTTGAGTATGATGTAAATAATAAAGCTTTTTATAGTAAAAAAATAGATTTTGATAACAAATATGGATATATTGAGATTAATTTAAAAGAAAATGATAAATATTTGATTGAAATTATGTATAATTATGCTAAAATAGAAGTGATGGTAGATTATGATGATATTAATCTTGCAGTATTAAACGCTGTAACCATATTAAGAGATTTAGAATATAATGATATGACAATTGAGTCTATTGCTAGTAATAAATCTCAAAAGTTTAATGATGAAACTTACAACATTTTTAATCCAAAAGGAAATGATAATAATTATTTAGATATTATTCAAAATGAGGATGATACAAATGCTGAAGAAAATGAAGAAATTGATACTGATTTAGTTAAATAGGAAGGTGAAAATATGGGATTATTTAAAAAAGTAAAAGATATTTTATTTGATGAAGAAGAATATACTGAACAAATAAAAATTACTCCAGAAATGCGAAATGAACCTGTAAAAGAGGAAAAGAAAGAAGTTAAAGTTGAGGCTAAACCTCAAATTCCAAAAGAGAAACCAAAAGTTCAAAGTGAAAAAGAAGTATTTAAAAATAATTCTTTCCCATTTTTAGATTTTGATGAAGAAGAGTTTGATAGTTCTAAACCAGTTATACCTAAAGAGGAACCTGTCCAACCAGTAAGACCTCAGAAAAGATATAGTAATGTTTTGGAATATGAAACTAAAAAGAAAATGCAAAAAAGGGAAAATTTTGGTAGGTATGAAAAAATAGAAACTGCAGAAACTATAGAAAGGAAGAAGTTTAAACCTTCTCCGATAATATCACCAGTATATGGAGTACTTGATAGAGACTATAAAAAAGAAGATATTCAAAAATATGAAAGTAAAGTTGATGTTCAAAAAGTAAGAGATAAAGCATTTGGTGAAACAAAAGAAAAACCAACTTCTAGTACAATATATGAACAAAGTGAAACTGTAACACTTTCTAAACCTACTGAGACTGCAGAGAAAATTAAAACAATTGATGAACTTTTAGAGGATACATCTGATGTAGTAATTGATATGGATAATGATTTAGAAAATGAACTAAAAGAAGTTGAAAGTAAGGTTACTCCAAAAGAGGATACAGAAATTACCAAGGAAGTACCTAAAATTGAAAAATCAGATGAAACATTAGAAAGCGATTTATTTGATTTAATAGATTCAATGTACGATACGAAGGAGGGAGAATAATGATAGATTTTTTGAATAGTTTTCTGCCAATTTTAATATACTTATTACTGATTATATTAATTATTATAGGAATTGTTATTGGAGTAAAATTATTAAATTTTATGACTAAAGCGCAAGATATCATAGATAATGTTGATAAGAAAATTAATACACTTAATCCAGTATTTGATATTATTAATGCAGCTTCATTTAAAGTAAACAGAGTATTTGATAGATTTTTGGATTTTTTTACAAGTGTATTTACAAAAATATTTTTAAAAGGAAAAGAAAGAGAGGAAGATGAAAATGAATAAGAAAGGTAAATTTATTTTAGGAGCGGGTTTAGGCTTAGGATTAGGTCTACTTTTAGCACCTAAGTCTGGTAAAGAAACAAGAAAAGATTTAATGGACAAATGCAATGAACTTTTAAATAAAGTTAAAAATATGGATCCTGATGAAGTTAAAGAAAATATAACTGAAAAAGTTACTGAACTTCAAAACGAAATTAGAGCATTAGATAAAGAAAAAGTAAAGGAAATTGCTATTAAAAAGGCAACTGAAATTAAAGATAAAGCTACTGAACTTGTAAAACTTGCAGCTGAAAAAGCAACACCAACAGTGGAAAAAGCTGCTAAAGAAGTTAGAAATTCTGCTGCTGAAACATTAAGAAAACTTGCTGATACAGTTGAGGATAAACCAAAGAAAAAATAGATACTAGTTATCTATTTTTTTTATGAATTATATAAAAAAACCATTTAGAATATGATTTATCTAAATGATTTTTGTTGTTTGAAAAATTACTTTATAATATTTTCATCCGGAATAATTTATACTTCGCACCATTCGGGAGCGACTTACATTTCTCGTTCGGGATTATTTATAACTCGCACCACCCGAGAGCGACTTACATTTTCTTAATAATAAATTATTATCTAAAATATATAAATATGAATGCTGCAAGTAAGAGACAATAGATTGAAAAGTAAACTAGTTTTCCTTTTTTAACAGTATTAGAAAGCCATTCATAAGAAAATAATGTTATTACTAAAGCAATTACCATACCAATAGCATATGGAAGTATTAAAGATGGCATATTCGGAGTATTCAACATATCTTTAACACCAAGACCCATTGCTGCAACACTTACTGGAAAATATAACATAAATGTATATTTTAAAGCAGTTTCTCTTTTAAGTTTACATAATAAGCAAGCTACAAGTACTGTACCACTTCGACTAATACCGGGCATTATAGTAATCATTTGAAATAAACCAATAATAATTGCATCTTTTAATGTAATATCTTTATCATCTTTTTCGCCTTTAATATTTCTAACAATAAATAATGCTAAAGCAGTAAGTAAAAATGCAAATCCTAATATTTTAACACTTGTAAGTTTCTCCTCGATAAAATCCTTTAGAAATAGTCCTGAAAGTCCAACAGGAATTGTACTGATTATAATATATAATGCATATTTAAAACCATATTTTGTTTTGTCTCTACTATCTTTATTAAAAATATAAGTAAAAAAATCTTTAATTAGTTTTATAACATCTTTTCTAAATATAAATAGAATTGCTAAAAATGAACCAAAATTACAAATTATTTCAAAATTTAGATCTGAGGCCATATTTGTATTAAAAATACTTTTAAATAAATACATATGTCCTGAGGAGGATATTGGCAAAGGTTCAGTTAATCCTTGTATTATAGCCACGATTATATATTTTATTAAACTCATATTATCACCATTAAAATTATATAATATTTTTCTTAATTTATAAATATAAATATACTATGAAGTTAATATTTTTTTATATACTTGGAATTATTTTAATAGTCTCTGGTTTATTCTTTATAATAATTAATTTAAATTTGTTAGTTTTAGGGTATAGTTTTGCATATTTTGTATACTTTATTATTAGTAATTTATTTTGTAATATTTTTTTTATTGGCATTTTGATTCTTATTTTAGTTTATGAAAGGGGAAAAATATGATTATTAACAACATAACATTTAATTTTTTAGATAAATACTATCCATTTTATGAATGGCTTGCGGAGGATGAACTTATTACTAAAAAATGTTATGTATATAAGGTTTCATCAAATGCTTTAAGTGATTTAATTGAATATAATATAATTCTTGATAAATCTTTTTTAAAGGATATACCTTTAGTTTTTTGTGATGATTATACTGCTATAGGAGTTCAGTTTAATAATAATGGCGAAAGCACCTATAAAAGTAGCTTACTTTTAACTGATGAAGAAAAAATATTAAATTATACAAAGTTTATGAAAAAGGGAAATATTAATTATAAAAAAAAGGATATACAAATTAATGGAGAAGTACTTCGTAATGAAGAAAATATAAAAAATAAATTAATGTATGAAGTAGATAAATTAATTAAAAATAATGATATAGAAAAATTTAAATTTATTTATTATGAATGGTTTAATAAAGATGAAAAAAATATCGAGTTTATGAAAAAAAATATAACTAAAAAATTAAATGGTCCTATATCTGATTCTGAAAAAAAAGTTTATGATTTAATAAAACTTTGTTATAAAACTGTATAATTTTAAAAAAATTACCAATAATAAGAATATGAAAAAGATAAAATGTTTATTAGTATTATTAGTTATATCAGTATTTTTAACGGGTTGTGGAAAAAGTGCTACTGATTCTGTAAAAAAATATTTAGATAATTATAAGAATTTAGATGATAAAGTATTAGTCGATATGAAAAATGTTATTGATAAGGAAAATTTAAACGAGGAAAATTCTAAAAAATATGAAGATATTTTGAAAAAACAATATACTGATCTTTCTTATGAAATAACTAATGAAGATTATAATGGTGATGAAGCCACAATTACTGTTAAAGTAAATGTTTATGATTTATATAAAGCTCAAAAAGATGCAACAACTTATTTAGCGGAAAATCCTAATGAGTTTAAGGATGAAGATGGAAAATATGATGCAGAAAAATTTATTACATATAAACTTGATAAAATGAAAGAAACAAATGAAAAAACAAGTTATACAATTGATTTTTATGTTGTAAATACCTCAGATGGTTGGACAGTAAGTAGTTTATCAAATTCAGATATTGAAAAGTTACATGGAATTTATGATTATGAGTCATAAATTTTTTTTGAAAATCACTTTACTATTTTGACTTTTTCCTCTATAATTATAATAGGAAGGGTGAGACTATGGAAAGTAAGAAAATAGTTCCAATTGTAGTTACAATAGTTATTTTACTTATAGGATTATTTATTTTTGCAAAAAGAAATAAGAAAGAGGAAGGTTATACAGCACTTAATGTTACTTATAAAAATGAAACAAAAGAATATAAGAATATTACTGTTGGTTTAAAACTTGAAAATCTTGATGCTGAAATTATTGCTACTGAAGGTAATAAAGTTGTTATAAGATTAATTGATGGAAGCGATAAAGAAATAAAACTTAATGAAGAGCAAAAGATTTGTAAAGCTGAAAATGACTGTGGTCTAGTTACATTAAAATAGGTGAGTTATGAGTCCAGTTATAAAAAGTGTAATATGCGTTGTATGTGCGGTCTTTTTTGTCATAATTAATACAATAATTTTATTTTTAAAACCTGAATTTGTTTTTGCAAAAAATGATGATGATAATTATAATGTATTTTATCAAAAATGGATTGGTACTGTTGTTTTTATGGCTACAATAACAATAGCATTATTTTGTATTTACTTTTCGATATCTCTTAAGTTAATTATTAGTTATAGTTTACTTACAATAGAGTGCTTGCTTCTTGTTATATATGCTCTATGTAAATATAAATGTGTAACTGTTAATGGTGATGATATTAAAGTTCAAAGATTATTTAGAAAAGAACTTAATACAAAGTTTTCTAAAATATCTTTAGTAACATATTATCCAAATGCAAAAGTTATGGTTAAAATAACAAAAAATAAAGTATTTGATGTATCATTTAATTCTGAAAATTTTCATAAATTTTATAAATCACTTCTTAAAAATGATATTAAATTTAAAACTAGTTATATACCAAATGATGAAAATAATGTATATTTAACTAAGTTTAATATGTCAATTAAATTTCCAGAAAAGATGTTTAGAGAATATTATCAGCAACATTCTTATTTTAGAAATAGTGTATATTTATTTTCTGCAAGAAGTTTAGAAAATAAAGAATATATTGAGGGTTACCTTAAAGAATCTAACAAAGATATAACAGAGTTTACAGAACTTGTTAAAAATGATTTAGCACTTAATGAATATAAATTTGTTAAAGAGCAAACTGAGGTAATTGATGGTTATGAATTTATTGTATTAAAATCAATTTCTAAATTAAATCCTGAAGAGGGTAGAATTGCTTTTATATACAATGATAAAAAAGGTAAATACTTTGTTTTATATACAAATTATCTTTTAAAGGATGAAATGGAATTTTATTCTAAGATGAAAATTGCTATTCATAGACCTCTTTATGAAGACGGAAAATCAAGACTTGTTAGGGTATAACAAGTTTTTTTTATTGACTTTAATCATATTTATCTTTAAAATAGATACTTATACGGAGGAAATATGAAACCAGATGATAGAGTATTAAAAAATTATGTGAAAGATGTGTGTTCAAATATTAACAAAGGTATTTTTGAGTTTGATTATGGCTATGCTATTTTAAAAGAAAAAGGTATTGAACTATTAACTCTTACTGAAAATGGTATGACATTATATAGTTATGAGGGAATTACTTACACTGATTATTGTAGTCCATCAATTTATTATATTTTATATAATGAAGAAACACCTTATCATAGATAAAAAAGTATGCTATAATTGGTTTATTGGAGGATTTATGAAAAATAGAATATTATTATTATTAACACTAGTTTTATTTTTACCAACACTTGTTAATGCAAAAGATAAGGTAAAAGTTTATTTATTTGAGGCTGGAGGATGTCCTTATTGCGTAAAAGAGGAAGAATATTTAAAAGGTCTTGATGGTTATGATAAAACATTTACAATTGTAAAAAAAGAACTTTATGTTGATCATGTTGATTGGGCTGAAGGCAAAGATTATGCATTAGGAAAAAAAGTCGCTAAGGCATTTAATAGTTTTGGGTTCGAAGATGCTAGTCATGAGGCAACACCTTTTGTAGTAATTAGTGATTTATATGCTGCATCTGCTTATAATACATCACTTGAAAGTGTTATAAATGAAGCTTATGAAAATGGCGATAAAGATATCGTTAAATGTTATGAAGATGGCAAAGATAACTGTTTAGACCATTTAAAAAAAGATACATCAAGTTCATCAAAAAATTATACACCTGTAATAATTATTACTGGTCTAGTTATTTTAATTACTTATTTAGTTAAATCATCAATTGATACAAAAAATATTATTAAAAATATAGATAATATAAATGTTAAAAAAAGATAAATTAAAAAGAAAGATTATGCGTCTTTCTTTTCTTTTTCTTCGAATTCTTCATTTTGTAACTTCTTAAAATCTATTTTACCCATTTTAGTTTTAGGTAGTGATTTTCTGAAATCATATTTATAAGGCCATTCAAATTTTGCAAGTTTACTTTCAACATATTTCTTAATATTCATACGAAGTATAGGATTATCTATAACATCATTTTTTAAAACAATACAAGCTTTTGGAACTTCAACTTTATATGGATGGGGTATTCCAACAACAGAGCAAGTAAGTACAGCATCATGTGAATTTATAACCTCCTCAACATGTTGTGGATATACATTATAACCACTTGAAATAATCATTCTTTTAAGTCTTTGTTTATAAAATATTATTCCATCATTATCAATATAGCCAATATCACCAGTATGTAGCCAAGTATAACCATCTTTATGCACCTGGAGAACTTTATTTGTTTCCTCTTCATTATTTAAATAACCAAGCATAACAGTTGGAGCACTTATACATATTTCTCCATCAACATTATTTCTTACTTCAGTTTGAGTAAATGGCTTAACTATTTTAACATCATTACCAGGTCCAGGAATACCAATAGCGCCTGTTTTGTAATGATAATCAAAGTTTGCAATTGCTCCCGCTAAACACTCGGTCATACCGTAACCTTGACTTATTTCCACATTAGAATTATGTTTTCTAAAAAAATCATTTATTCTAAGCTCTAAGTCTTTTGATAAAGAGTCTCCTCCAACAACAGCATATTTTACAAAAGATAAATCACTTACTTCACTTTGAAGTAAAGCTTCATATAATGTTGGTACTCCGATAATCATTTGAGGTTTATATTTATTAATAATATTTGCAAATTCTGATGCTTTAAATGTTGGTACTAATATTACCTCTCTACCAAGGCATAACATTGAATTAACACTAAGTGCTAAACCAAATCCATGAAACACAGGCATAATTGCAAGAATCTTATCACCTTTTTCAAGCTTTTTAAGCATTATTATTTCTTGAACAGTTAAACTATTAAAGTTACCATTTGATAAAACTATTCCTTTGCTAATACCGGTAGTACCGCCACTTTGTAATATACAAGCAGGTTTATCGATAACATTGTAATATTTTTTATATTCAAAAGATTTTTTATGTCTCAAAAACTTTTTATAACTTATAAAGTTTTCTTTACATGGTATAGTATATTTATTAAACATTTTTAATTTATAACCAATTTTTAATAATAATGGTAATGAATTTGCCGCAGAGACACCAATAATTTTTGTAACTTTTGTTCCTTCAGTAATGTCATATAATTTATCATAGGAAGCATCTACTGCCACAATAATATTACTTTCATTATTTTTTAAAATATTTTTTATTTCCTCATTACTTGAAAGAGGATGAACCATATTACTTACCGCACCAATCTTATTAAGTGCATAAAAAAGTATTACAGCCTCAGGAATATTTGGAAGAAGTAATGTAACAATATCCATTTTTTCCACACCTAAATAATTTAAACTTTGAGCAGCTTTATCAATCATTTTTAAAACTTTTTCATATGAAAAGATTCTATTATAATAGTTTATTGCATTATCTTTTGGATTTTTAATTGCATAAGAATAGAAATTATCGTAAATTGTTTCATCTTTTGCTTTCATTTTTCTTTCTTCTTTAGTATAACATTTATTCCATCTGGAATATGATTTTAATTGTCTTTCTAGTTTAAATAAAAACATAGTACCTCCTACATAATAATATTATATAACATTTTTCTTAAAAGAACTAATATTTAATCTTATTTAATGAATTTTAATTATCTATAAACACAAATTTTACATAAATTATTATGGAGGTAATTATGAAAAACTTAATAAAATGTTTATTACAAGTTAAAACTATTATTACTTTAGCGGCTACATTTGTGTTCGTTTTTTTATCAGTTAAAAATCAAATACCCACTGAAACAATTACAATGATTGTAGGAATGGTCTTTACATATTATTTTAATAAAAAGGAGGATGATCATAATGGAAGTATTTAAGTTTCCTAAAAAAAGTTATTATTTAACACAAGGTTTTGGAGTAAATACTTTTTCACATAAAAATAGAAAAGCAATAGATGTTTCTGCAAGGGGAGGGTATAGAGAAATATATGCACCTTTTTCAGGGTATGTATCTAAAATTTATGTAAAAAGAAATAATTCTTATACAATATGGCTTACCTCAAATGAAAAGGTACTTTGTGCAGATGGAATAGCAAGATTTGCCGTTGTAATGATGACTCATCCAAATAAAATAATTTATTATAGGGTTGGACAAAAGTTTAATCAAGGGGATTATTTATTTGATGATGGTACCACCGGTAATGTAAAAGCTCACTTAGACTTAGAAATAGCAGTTTATGATAATAAAGAAAGCATAGTTAATAATTGGCAAAGTGTAAGGGGAGACTGGGGTTTAGTAAATGCAGTAGATCCCACAAAATATATGGTAATGGATGATAATACTTTAATTATAAATGATTATTATAAACAGCAAAATAAAAGATATATTTTTAAAAAGGTTAGTGAAATAAGAAAAATCGTAGAATACGTTAAAGGAAACTATAAAACTTTATATAATATGTATGTGAGAACTGGACCTGGTACTAATTTTAGAATCAAGAAAGTATCTGAACTTACTAAAAACGGTAAAGAAAATAGTTTATATAAAAATATGAATTCTTTAGCACTATACAAAAAAGGAACAGTTTTTACTGCTCTTGAAATAATAAATAATAAATCATCTTATTGGTCAAAAACCCCAAGTGGGTATATTTGTTTAAAAGATTTAAATGCTACATATGTAAAAAAATTATAAGTTTATTTATCAATATTTTCTTCATCAAATAATTCTTTAATATCAATATTAAGGGCATCTGCTATTCTACCAATAACTACTAAAGTGAAATATTTATTTGGATTAGCACTTTCTATTTGTGAAATGTAATGCATAGAAACATCGATTTTATCGGCTAGTTGCTGTTGAGTTAAATTAGCCATTTTTCGATGTTTTTTTATATTAATTCTTACAATGTTGTAGTAATAATAATCGTTGTGTAAACTTTTATTATCCTTCATTCCAATCACCTACATTAATTTTATAATAGCCAGTAGTTAGAAATATATGCACCGACAGTTAGAATTGTGATATAATGTTATTTAAGAAAAGGAGATATGATATATGGATAGTTATAATTCTTTAGAGGAATATAAAAATAATAAAAAATATACTTGTATAAAATGTGGTACTTTAATTAAGAGTATTTATGATGGTTGTCCAAAATGTAATTGTCATGAATATAATGAAAGCAATCTTAATCAAAGATTTGAAAATATGCTTAGAGATAATAATCTTCTTGCAAGTTTATTATTTGTTATTGCTTGGCTTACAATTGCATTGGGATTTATTTTTGGTATTGTTTTGGGTGGAGAAACCGAAGAATTTGACTTTATTATTTCTTTAAAATATTGGGCTATTTCTGATATTTGTGCAATTATCTTTTTTTCTCTATCAGAAATTATAAGAATACTACACGATATTAGATATAAGATTTGGTTAAAATAATATTTTACTGTAAATATAATTAAAAAATTTTAAAATTATATAAATTATTATATTTTTGTTTTATAATGTTGTTGGAGATTTAATATGAATAATTATATTTATTGGGTTTTAATATACTTAGTATTTTCGCTTATCTATGCTCAAACTTTTAAAAAAGCTAATAGAAATATGAAAGATGCAAGTGCATTAACTGTTTTACTTGAACTTTTTACAGCTTTTTTTGCTATATTTTTTATTCCATTTTTTAAATTTAAGTTACCAGATAATCCGTATGTTTATTTAATTTTTTTTATAGTTACAATAATTTATGCATTTACTGATAGACTTAATATTGAGGCAAGGTATGGACTTAATCCATCGACTTTTTCAATGCTTAAACAGCTTTCAAGTGTTTTTCTAGTAATATTTGGCTTTATTTTCTTAAAAGAAAAATTAGTTATAAAAAAGATTATTGGTGGTGTAATTATAATACTTGCTAATATCTTATTAGGCATGAACAAAGGAAAAATTTCCTTTAACAAATATTTTATAATGTGTTTTATATCAAATTTTTTATTTGCTATAGCGATGCTTATAAATGTAAATATATCCAGTAATTTTAATATAGCATTTTATACAATTATTACTGTATTTATTCCCTCAATATATATTTTTTTATTTAATAAATTAAGTTTTAAAAAACTAGCAAATGAGTTTTCATTATATGATAAAAAAAGATTTATTATCGCAGCATTTTCTTGGTCTATAATGTTAATATCTTCGGTTAAAGCATATGAATATGGATCTGTTTCTGTAGTTGCTCCACTTTTAACATTATCAATGATTACAAATACAATTTATGAATATATTTTTGATAAAAATAAAAAAGATTTATTATTTAAATTATTTATTAGTTTTATAATTATAATTGGGGTTATTCTTATAAAAATGTAACATACTAAAAATGGAGATATTATGTATTTAATTTATGTATTAATTATAATTTTAATAAGTGGGACATTAGATATCATTGAAAAAAAAGCTAGTGAAAAAGATGAACTTAGGTTTTGGGCTTTTGGATGCCTTACTTTTGGAATTTTTGAAACTTTTCTAGGTATATTTCTTTTAAATAGTAATTTTTCATTTTCTATAAAAGATTTATTTTTAGTTTTACCAATATCTTTGCTTAGTACAATTGGTTATTATTTTTCAGTACTTGCTTTAAAAAATGGGAATATTTCTAAAGTAAGTGTAATAATGAGATTAAAAATTATTTGGGTATTAATATTATCTAGTATTTTTTTACCAAGTGAAAGACTAAAAATTTTACAAATTATTTTAGTATTTATAATTCTTTTATTAAATATTTTACTTAATTATAAAAAAGGTAGAAAAGGTAAAGATTTAGGAATTATTTATGCATTTGGTTATTTATTTTCTAATGGGAGTGCAACATTTATTAACAAATTAGTAACACTTAAAATAGAAAATACTATGGCAATAACATTTTATTCAGGTATAACTACTATATTTTCAATTATTTTAATTCTTTTGTTAATTAATAAAATGGATTTATTAAATTTAAAAAAATTTAAAAGTAAAAAAGAAGTGCTTGTTATGGAATCTTTAGAGGTAATATCAATGATACTTTTAAGAATTGCCCTTAAAACTGGTAATGTAGTTATTATATCTAGTTTATCTTCAGCATCAATTATTGTGGCAACATTCCTTGCAAATATAGTTTTTAAAGATAAAATATCCTATAAAAAATGGTTTATAATAATACTAATAGTTTTATCTTTAATAACTTTATCAATAATAAGTATTTAAACTTTAAAATAGAATAAATGTTTGATATAATGTTTTTGCATATGGAGGTTTTATGAATAAAAATGAAAATTTAGATAAAGATAAAAATATGTAAATGAATTTGATTATAAAAATGTATTAGATTTAGTTAGAAATGTTAGATTAATTAAACATACTCGAAATGGCTATGAGCATGCTTTTGAATTTAATGTTAATGATAGTAATTCATATTTTGGAAACACTGGTGTTCAAATAGATACTTTTAACGGAAATATTAATGATCTTTATTGTTCATGTAGTTATTTTGGTATATTTAGAAAATGTAAACACATTGCTGCTTGTTTAATTAAAAATTATAATGATATTTTTAAGGGTGAAGAATTTAACTAGTGCTGATGTTGTAATTCATTTAGATTTATGGTGGAATCCTCAGGTGGAAAATCAAGCAACAGATAGAGCTCATCGAATAGGTCAAAAAAATACTGTTGAGGTAATTAAATTAATATGTAAAGGTACAATCGAGGAAAAAATATTGGAACTTCAAAATAAGAAAAAACTCTTAGCCGATGCCTTAATCGAAGGTGAAGACAGAGATAAGAACTTAATATCTAAGTTAAGTGCTGATGATATTAAAGATTTATTAAGTACAGATAATGAATAGGAGTAATATGATAGAAAAAACAATAAAAAAATTAATTGAATTAAAAAAAACAATAAGTACAATGGAATCTTGCAGTGGAGGGGCATTAGCAAATGCTATAACAAATATTCCTGATGCAAGTAAGATATTTAGTTTTGGAGCAGTTACATATTCAAATGAATATAAAATAAAAATGGGTGTTGATAAAAATATTATTGATACATATTCAGTTTATAGTATGCAAACTGCTAATGAAATGAGTAAAAAAATTTCCATGTTTACATCTTCGGATTTCGGAGTAGGTATAACAGGAAAACTTAATAAAAAAGATCCAAATAATCTTTATGGTAATGATAATAAAGCTTATATAAGTGTCTATGATAGAAAAAATGATACATTTTATAACAAAGAAGTAACAGTAAATTCCTTTGATAGAAAAGAAAATAAAGATTATGTTTTAAATGAGGTTTTTTCCCTAATATATGGGCTTTTATAATAAAAACAATCGTTACCATTTATTATGAGTTAAGTTAGATATTTAATATAAAATAAAAAAGTAATTAATTATGTTTAATTACTTTTTATTGTACTTATAAGTTTTGTTTTAGATAATTTTTCAAATAATAATGTTTTCTTTGTAAATATATATTTAAATGCAGATATAATAAAATATATAAAATCAATAATATATAGTATTCCTTTTAAAGTTGAATTAATGTTAATATTATAAATAATTATAAAACTAAAAATATAAAATAAACAAAATAATAACCTTCTTAAAAATGAATATATTAATGTATAATTATTATCATTATTAACAACACCAATATTTAAATATCTTTGTGCTATTGTACTTCCTTTTAAAAGAAAAGGTAATAAGAAGTAATAGATAATAAAGAAAGAAATTATTATTACATAATTATTGAATAAAATATATAAAATTAACTCTAATATTCCAAAAATAAATAAATCTAAACAAAAAGAAGTAACTTTTCTTAGATTAGACATCTTTTCTCCTTTTTTTAAAGCATTATTATCTATTTCCTCTCTAGTGGGTAATATTTTCATCAAAGGTTTAACTAAAAAATAACCTAGTAAACCACCTAAAGTATTAAGAATTAAATCATCAACATCAAATAATCTATAACCTCTTGGGTAAATAAAATATAAACCAGTTAACTGAGTAAGTTCAAAAAATAGTGATAGAAAAAATGAATAGATTATTATATCTAATTTGCTTTTCTTAAAGTAATATCTTAAATACATTCCAAACGGAACTGTTAAAAATATATTATAAAGTGGTACATAAAATGTTGAATGTTTAATTGCTTTTACATAGGTATGAACATTTGCTAATCTAAAAGGACTTTCTCTTATAAAATCTTTTATAAAATTAAAGGGAATAAGTTGAGTTCTTGGCGATTTAAGCATTGCTACAACTTCGTATTTTGGAAGTGGTAAAACAATTAAAAAATAGGCACATAATAAATATAAAATAAATGTATAAATAATTATAACTTTCATCGATGATATAGAACCATATTTATGATAATTTATTAATATAAATGGAAAACTTATAAAAAATGCTAAAAATGGAAATGTTAATAAAGCAATTTTAATTACTTCAATATAACTACTCATAATGCCTCCTTCAGTGTCCATTTAATTATAATGAATTTACTTTTCTTTTTCAAGAAAAAATGATTAGTTTTTATCTAACCATTTAACATCTATATTTTCAAACTTATAATCATTAAGCCCTATAGTGGGATGAAGTCCATCTTCTTTATGAAAATCTGAACCAATCGAGGTTAATAGATTATTTTCATTTGCAAATTTTTGCCAAAGTTTTGATTCATTTACAACTTCATTATTTTTAGTAATATAAATGTAGCCAGTCTCAATGCCATCAGCATTAATTTCTTTAGCAAGTTTTAAGATTGTTTCTTCATTAACATTATCTTCATAATGGTATGCAACTGGATGAGCAATAAAAACAAGACCTCCAGCGTTTTTAATAACCAGACTTACTTCTTTTGGAGAAATACTTTCCTTTTTCACGTAACAAGGACAATTTTCATTTAAAAGAGTTTCAATAAAAAGACCTTTATTTGGAATTTTGCCAAATATACTTAATAATAATTCTTTATTATTTTCGTTTTTAATAACATCTAGGGCAATATGTGCTTTTGTAACACTTTCTAATTCTTTTAACTTGTGAGTGTTAATTTCAAAACCAAAATTTCTTAATTTATTTGCAACATTTTCTAAATAATCTATACGATTTTTTTGACTATTTTCAAGTAAATTATTTAACTTTTCATTATTTAAATCAATATTATAACCTAGAATATGAACTCCAAATCCTTGATATTTAGTACTTATTTCAACGCCAGGAATTAAAGTAATATTTTTTTCTTTTGCATAATCAAAAAGTTTTTTTGAGTAAACTTTGATGGAGTCGTGGTCGGTTATCGAAATAATTTGAACTTTATTTTTAACTGCTTCATCAATAATTTGAAACATAGATAAAACTCCATCTGAATAATTTGAGTGTATATGTAAATCTATTTTCATCTTTTATAGGCCTCAATTGGATCTAAAACATATTCCTCCTCTTTAAAATCTTTATACCAATTTTCATCTTTCTTTTGAATATTAACATTATATTTTTTTGTGTTTATTAAAATTATATCTAAGCCTAATCTTTTTGCACTTTCTATATCATTTGCACAAATTTCATCATAGCAATATATTGCAAAGGGTTTAAGCATTGGTATTCTATCATCCATTTCTGTAGTTTTTTTCTCATTTACTTGTGATATAACAAGTTCATTATAATAAGGACTTTCAGTTACAAATTCATATGGCATCATTATTTTATTTATTTTAGGTGTTGTATCTTCACTATTTCTGTCATAATTACTATAGGAATCTTCAGTAAATGCATGAACAACTTGCTCACTTGAAAACCCATCATACGCTAAATTATATGTGTAGTTAGGCTTATTAAATGTATTAAGTTTATAACCACTGTCAATTGAAAATGAACCACCATCTTTTCTTGAATGTAATTTTACTTCATTAAGAATTTCTCCTTTAAGTGTTCCAACTGATTTAACAAGGGCATAGAAAGGAGTACCCTCAAGAGTATAAACATTAACACCATATTTATTTGATAATTCATTATTTTTAAAATTTCCAATATTATCTTTTTTTAAAATAACATTATTTATATTATCATACATTTTATTTTTAGCGTTTCTTATGTCATCATAAAATTTTTCTACCATATTAATTTGTGATAATGTTTGATGAAGTTTTACTTTTTCACTACAAGAAAGATTATCAATATTAAGTATTTGCTCATATAACGTTAAGTCTTCTTTTGAAAGGGTGTTACCACCAGATTTTTCAAAACTTACAAGTTCATTAATATCTTTTTTTACATTAAGTGGATGATCTTTGAAATGAAAATCAATAATTAAATTACCAAGCGTTACATTACTTTCTTTTTTTAAAAAGTCTAATAATTCATTTTTATTATCACTTCTTAAACAAGAAATTACGTCAGCATTTAAATTTTGTAAAAATATACTTGATTCATTTTCAAAAATACTATAAATACTTTCTTTAATGGTGTCATACTCTAATTTATCAGTTTTAATTAAATAATCTAATATCATATAAAGTTTTTCATATTTTGGTAATAATTCATTATTTAAAGTATTTATATTATCATTCAATCTCTCTTTTTTACTTTTTTCAATGCTTGATAAATCATTATATTTACTAAAATTATTAATTATAAATCTTGTGTAATTTATATCATAGTTATCTGATATATTACTAATAAATTTTTTTTCTTCGAACATATAATGAGGAAATGATAATTCTTTTTTAGAATAACTATATAAATCTGCTGTGGATAAATTAGAAAATGATAGTTTATAATTTGTTTTATTAATTAATAGTTGAGCAGCTTTACCATTTAATAAAGAAAGACTTTCCCAAAAATTTTCTTTAGCTATTTCATTATTTTTTATTATGTAAAGCTGGGCATCGCCACTTACACATCCAATTAAATTAATTTTATCTTTTTTCTCTATTTTATTATATAAAAGATTTGCTAAATTATTGTTTAGATAGTAATAATTTACGCGCTTATTCTTAATATTTTCTATAACTAAATTAACAAATTCATCATTATTAAAAAGTTTATTAACATATTCTTTAGTCGATGTTAAAATACTATTTAAGTTAATGTCACAATTTAAACTTTCCTTTAATAAATTTACACCATTTCCATTTAAAAGGTATAAAACAATGTCACTTTCCTCTTGAGAAAGAAAAACAAAGTCATATTTATAATCAGAATTAATTAGTTTATTTTTAATTCTATCATCAGATAAAACTTTTTTTCTTTCATCAACACTTGAATTTAATAAATAATTTTTTAAATGTTCATAATTAAAATTTAATAAAATTTCTATGTCCATATTTATTTACTCCTATAACAATGATAACATAAATTAATAAAAAAATGTAAAAATCTTTATATCTTTACATTTTATCAATATCAATTAGTTCATAAGATGTACTTCCAAGACCAAGACTTTCAGCATATGGAAGAATATGTCTTCCATACCTTGAATCAATTCTTTCTTTAATTAATTTAGTTCCTTCTTCATTTGTGTTCCAAATCATATCTATGAAAGCCTGATCATTTGCCACTGGGTCAAGAGATGCTACAATTCCTAAATCATTTATTACTGGATCTCCTTGGTTTTTATCACAATCACAATCAACAGAAATATCATTCATAACAGTGATATAAACTATTTGTTTATTATTATCTTTAATATAATCATTTACTGCATTTGCGGCTTCAGCCATAGATTCTATAAAATCTTTTTGCTCATATTTCACGTTCCAAGCATCTGGCAGTTTTTCTGTTTGACCACAACTATGTATATAAGCTTTACCATTTCGTGAGGCAATACCAATTGACTGATTTTTTAGGTTTGCACCAAAACCACTCATTTTATGTCCTTTACCATGAGCAAGGTTAATAATTGTATCATAGTTTTCAAAATGAGAACCAATTATATCATATTTTAAATGGTTTCCTTTTTTTACGGGAATTCTTATTTCACCATCACTATCCATTATATCAATCTGTGCATATTCTGTAAATCCATGCTTTTCTGCGGTTTTTAAATGATCTATTGTAAATTCCCTTTTCCCTGAATAAGCAGTATTACATTCAATAATAGTTCCATTAACTATTTTTACAAATGGAGCAATAAGTTCTTTTTTTAAATATCCTTTTGCACCATCTTCACCGGTGGATACTTTAACACCAACTTTTCCTTTAAGGGTTACTCCTAAAGAGTTAAATATTTTAATAAGTGAATCACTACTTACTTCTTTAGTATAATAAACTTTTGATTTTTCCATAAACACCATCCTAAATATTTCTAATTTTCTCATGTTTTTTAAAATAATACAACCTTCAGGTAAAAGATTTGACTAAATATTATATTTAGAATATAATATTTTTTGTTTAAGGGGGATTTTGTGAAAAAAGATAAAAATAAAAAATCTAAAGAATATTTTAATTGCTGGGAATATAGTGATTCAAAATCAATAATTATGTCTAATCCATTATTAGCTGCAGAAAAATTTAAACTATATATTGAAAAATATCCCAAAGATTATTTTTCTTATGTTTCTTATGCAAATATTTTATTAACTTTAGGAAATATAAAGGAAGCAGAAAATGTAATAAAATTAGGTAGTAACCTTGCAAATGAAAATATTAATTTTAAAAACTCAAATAAATATAGAGATTTTTTAGAAAGTTTAAATTATGTATTATTAAGACTTTTGGCATATAATGAAAATTATACTAAATTATATGAATATTGCATTAATAATCCTGAAAAAATTAGAAAAAATGACCTTTCTTCAGAATTATTTTTTTCTAAAATAAAGTGTGGTTTAATCAATGAAAATGAGATTAGTAAATTATCATACAAAGCTAGTCAATTATTTAATTATGATGAAAAATTATTTTTAGAACATGAAAAAAAACATTTAAAAAGTGAAGATTCTTCATATGATACAAATATAAGTTCAGTATTTAATATTGATTTTCCTTTTGAAAAAGTTTTAAAGGAAATAAAAAGAAATATTAATTTAGATAATAAATATTTTTATGGTTTTTTCGAAGATAAATATTTTTTTAGATATGATGGATGTGGAGAAGCATTTCATAAAAATGCAGATTATTTTGAGGTTATAACAATTCATAATACTAATAATATATTAACTATTTATCCTTCATTAGATGGAAAATTTCATAATAATATTGATTTAAATTATATATTGCTTGAGGATGTTCCTACAAGAAAATTAAGTCAAATAGATAAATTTAATATGAGGTATAAAAAATGAAATTTATAAATTGTTATAATAAGTTAGAAATTGATAGAATTAATGAATTAATGAAAACAAATCCAATGCTTGCAAAGTTTGAAATAGAAAAGTATTTAACAAAATTTCCAAACTATTATTGGGGATATGTTATGCAAGCAAATATTTTGATTATTTTGGGAGAAATTCAAAAAGCAAATGAAGTTTTAAATTTTTTAGAGGAAAAAATTAATATAAAAAAAGATTTAAAAAAAGATGTTCGTAAATTATATATTCGTAAAATAACTAATTTACGTTTAAGAATATTAGCGTATAATCAAAATTATGAAACTTTATATGATTTTTTATCAAATAATAAAGATTTTATTATGGAGGAAAAACTATCCAGTGAATGGTTTTATATTAGAATACTTACCGGTAATTTAAATGGTGAATTAATACCAGGATATTTAGCAAATCAAATTGCAAACTATAATGAAAACTATTTTAGAAATCATATTCAAAAGCATTTTGTTTTAAAAACTTAAGATAATTCTGTATTTAGTGAAAATTTTCCTTTAGAAAAAGTTTTAGAGATTTTACCAAATTACTTAAAAACACCGGGATTATTTTATGATTATGTTACAGATAAATACATTTTTAGATTGGATGGTGTAGGATCTGCAGGTGGAACAGATACAGATTTATTCGAGGTAATTACTATTCACGGAACAGATCATATTATTAATATGTATCCAACTTTAGAGGGTACATATACAAATAGCATTGATTTAAACTATATGGTTAATAAGAATTATTCAAGAAAACTAAGTCAAATAGATAAATTTAATCAAAGATATAAAAAAAAGTAGTGTTTACTACTTAATCACAATCAGCAGTACATGCTGATTTTTCATTTACTTCATTAATCATTTTAGTTATTTTTTCTTTCATTGGTTTAAGATCTGCACTTTGCCAAAATTCTTCGGCAGAATCATATTTTTTATTATCCCAATATCTTGTGTCATCAAACTCTAAAATTTTGCCATTTTTTACCGCTATTAAACTTGGAGCATATATTCTTTCGTTGCCTTCATCATCATATCTTAAAAATCCTTTTAAAAGTTTAACCATTTCTTGATATTCTTCAGTATTATTTTTTCTATCTTCATAAATGTTGAAATAATAAATTTTTTCTAAACCTTCTTTTTTGGCAACTTCATTAATGATTGGAACATAACCTCTACACCAAGGACATTCTGGGAAACCTAAAAATACAAGCCCAGTACCATTTTTTAATATTTTATTAATTTCCTCAATAGTTCTATAAGTAAAAACATTATCTTTAGTAGTTTTATATTCCTCAGCAAATTTAATTTTTTCTTCGTCAATATTTTTATTAATTTTATTCTTTTTAAATACTAAAAATAAAACCAATCCAACAATCAATAATAAAACTACTATACTAGATATTATAATTGTTTTTTTCTTTTTCATCATTTTCCTCCTACAAAATAATTTTAATATATTTTTATTTGATTAACAATATTTTTTTAGTTGAGATAACTAAACTGTTAGTTGAATTGTATAAAAAAAGTAATTTCTGTGATAAGATAGTAGTGTACGGAGGTTTTTATGAATTACAATGTTGAAACTAATTATAAAATAGATAGTTCACTTTTTAAAAACAAACAATTAATTAATGCAATGAAAAAATTAAATAATCTTTTTTTAAAGGAAACTTATAAGGGTAATAAGGTAAGCTATTATTATGAAGATTTAAATGGTAATGTAATTTCCTACAACAAAGATATATGCTTTTATGCTGCAAGTGCAATAAAAATTTTGGTTTGTTTATATATAATGGAGAAAGCAAGAAGTAAAAAGATTGATTTAAACACAAAATTGTTAGTAAAAATGGATGAATTAAAACCTGATACTGGTATCATAAAAAATCAAAAAAATAATCAAGAATATTCAGTAAAAGAGCTAATAAAATATACGCTAGTGGAAAGTGATAATACGGCTTATTTAAAACTTGTAAATTATGTTGGCAAAGAAACATTAAAAGAGTACGGACAATCTTTAGGGGCAAAATTTACTATGATTGGCAAAGAAACTGATTCATTTGGCATAATAAATTGTAGTGATATGATTATATACTGGAAAAATGTAAAGAAATTCATAGATAGAAACGATGATTACGGTAATTTATTAAAAAAATATTTATCAAATCCAACATATAAAATAGTTGAAAATGATGGAGTATTAAAGTATAATTATGTTAGAAAATATGGTTCGTATGATATTGCATATCACGAAGCAGGTTATGTTGAAACAAGTAAACCTTATTTTATGATTATTTTAACACAATTAAATAAAGAAAGTTATAAGAAAAAATTTGTTAATGATACAAGTAAATTATTATTAAATATAAATAAGATATTAAATGAAAGAGAGGACTAATGGAAAAGAAGAAACTATTATTAACTGGAACTATTATTTTAATTATACTTTTACTAATGATTTTTATTTCAATAAAAAATAAGAAAAAATATGATTTTGAGAACAATCAAGTTACAAATAATACTCAAAATGAGATACCACCAAAAGAAGATAACTTTGGTAAAAATGATACATTTAATATTTCAACTGAATCTGGAAGTGTAGATGTTCTTGGCTATATAACAATTGAAAAAATAGAAAATTTTGATAATGAAGAAACTTTTGATTATGTATTTTTTAACATTGTTGATACAAAAAGTAATGATTTCAAAGCATTTTTAGAAGGTTTGTCAGGTAATACTTTTGGTGGCAATAATAAAATAGGTTTAGGATGTACAGATAATGAAAAAATCTATTATTTCAACTCTTCGGATGGAAAAGAATTAGAAAGTTATGAACTTAGTAAGAATTCTTCAAAAAAAATATTAGATTCTACAGAAGGAAATCCGATTAAATTAAGATTAACAAGACTTGAATATAATGGTGGAACTTCTGCACCAATTTGCTATAGTCATATTACTAATGTTGAAGTAATAAGCGAGTGAAAATGATAAGATTAATATATGAAATGCTTAAAGGAATTAATAAAAATATTGATAAAAATGAGCAATTAAAAGAAAAAGATCGTAAAAATGCACTTGAGGAAGAAATGAATATGTATGGACTTGATGATGATGAGAAAGAACTTGTAAGAAAGGGCGAGTATGATCCATGGGATTTCGATCCAGATAATCCCACTGATGAAGATGACTATTATAAAGATGATTTAGATTATGATGATGACGATGATGAATATTAAATCATCTTTTTATTTGTAATTTTTGCTATTCCATTATATAATTTTTTTAAGGTGGTAAGTATGATATATAGAATGAAACTTCAAAATGAACCTTTTAAACAAATTAAAAAAGGAACTAAAGAAATAGAAATCAGATTAAATGATGAGAAAAGAAAATTTTTTGAAATAAATGATCATATAGAATTTATAAATATTACTACTTTAGAAATAATGTTTGTTAAAATTACCAATTTATACCATTTTAAAAATTTTGAAGATTTATTTAATTATTTTGATAATTCAACTTTAGGTTGTGGTAGTTACGAAGAAATGTATAAATATTATTTAAGGGAAGAAGAAAAAAAATATGGTGTTTTAGGTATTGAGATTAAAGTGCTTCCGAATGTTAATCAAGTTATCCATAATGAAGATAATTTAACATTGAATGATGCAAATCGAGTTACTCGAAGAGCAAAACTTATTGTAGAAAATAATAATGATGAAATTTTAATATGCCATATGGGTGTAAAATATTTTTTAATTGGAGGACATATTGATAACGATGAAAGTGATGAACAATGTTTAACTAGGGAAGTAGCGGAAGAATCTGGAGTTACATTAAATTTTTCTAACATTTTACCAATAGCATCGTCAAATTATATAAATAAAGATTATCCAAAAAATGGTGATATTACCTATACAAATACAAATTATTATGCTATTAAATATGATTTAGTACCAAATATTGAAATGCAAAATCTAACTGAGGAAGAAATAAAAGAAAATTTTAAATTAATGTATATTCCTAAAAATGAAGTAATTAACTTTTTAGAAAATACTAAGGAAATAAATGCTACACTTAGTGATACAATAATGGCAATAAAAGTGTATTTAAATCTTCAAAAATAAAAATTATCATGCTATAATTACTATGGGAGTAGTTATGAAAAAGATGATTTTAACATATAGTGAATATTTAGATAGTTTATCAAAAGAGGAAATTGAAAGAATTTTAAATTTCTTTAATATTAAACATAGAAAAAATAGTAAGAAAGAAAACTTAATTAAAATTCTTATAAATAGTGCAGAAGATATTACTAAATATTCATTTAATTTATTTCAAAGTGATGAGTTAACTAATTTAAAATTAGTGTTAAAAAGTAATGGACATATTAAACCTAGAACAAATTATTTACTTTTATATTTTCTTAATAATTTAAATAAAAAAGGTATGGTAAAAAAAGTCGATGAAGATGAATTTTATATGCCTAAAGATATTCAAAAGTATTTTAAATCTTATTTAAAGGATAAAGATTCTTTAAAGATAATTAAATCTAATACAAAGGAATATAATTTAATTATGGGACTTTTAAACACTTATGGAGTACTTTCTTATGACAAGTTTTATGAAATGTTTAATAATATTATTTCTTGCGATAAAGAATACCTATTTGATAGACTTACAATTTTAAATAATTTTTATGGAGAATTTGAACTTTACTTTTCTAAAAAAGAAAAATATGTTTGCAATAAAGCAATTCTTAAAGAGAAAGGTATTCAGTTAAAAGATATTAAAAAATATGTTAATAAAAAATCTGATTATAAAACATTTAGTTCAAAAGAACTAACTAGTATGTTCAGTTATAAATATATGAGCAAATTTAAATCATTTAAAAAGATGCTATCATTTGTAAAAAAGAATTATTATTTGGATGAAAAAGATATAAGAGTTTTTTACAAATATGTAATTATTCCATATTTAAATGATGTTCAAATTGATAATCCTACTAAAGAAGATAATTTATCAAAGAATATTGATAAGTATTTTGAATATAAAAATGAAAAACATAAAAATAAATTTATGGATTTAGTAAAAGGGATTATTAATGAAGCACCAATGTGGAAATATAATGGTTATAGTGAAATTGAAAAGGAAAAAGGTATAGTATGAAACAAATAAAAAATTTACCACTTTATTTAAGTATATTTGTAATAGTAATATTTTCAGTCTTTTACTTTGTATCTGTTAATAAATATAGTTATGCATTTTCTTATGATGAAGTAAAAGAGGCATCTATTCATCAAGAAAGACTTATTAAAAAATGTGCTGAAGTTTATGCTGACAGTAATAAAAATTTATTTGATGGTAAGGAAACAATTTATATAACAATTGATGATTTAGTACAAAAAAAATTATTACCTTCAGAAAATGGAAAAATATATGAAGCAGGTAGTTCTGTAAAAGAAATTAATGATAAGAAAATAAGAATAACTTTAAGTGATGGAAAGTACGATATCAAAATATTAAATGATTAAGTGTAAATAAAGTGTCAAAAAATTGCAAAATTGTTGCACTAAGTAGTAAAAATTGGGTAATATATTATTGTAAGGAGCTGATTAAATATGATTTATCCATCAATAGACAAATTACTTAATATAGTTGATTCAAAATATATGCTAGTACACGTTGCCGCTAAAAGGTCTAAACAAATGCTAGAATATTATCATTATCAATTAGATAAAAAGGAGTATGTAAATAAGAAACCTTTAGGCCGTGCCCTTGAAGAAATTGAAAAAGGTATGGTACACGTAATAAAAAAATAAAAAAAAGTCTTGATTATCTAAATAATCTATGGTAAGATAATTAAGTCTCATGGGGGATTAGCTCAGCTGGCTAGAGCACCTGCCCTGCACGCAGGGGGTCGCGGGTTCGAATCCCACATCCTCCACCAAATAGACATTTTAGTCCGTAAATACGGGCTTTTTTTTGTGCCAGTGGAGCATTTTTTTTATAAAATATCTATATTAAATATTTATTGATTTAAAATAATTGTATTATTAATTATTTTTTGGTAAAATTATTATTGAAAGTAGATGATTATATGAGAAATTCACTTGTTATTAAACTTTTAATTATATTTGCCTCTTGTATTGGAGCCATAATACTTGCTTCTTATGTAGTAAAAATTGCTAGAGAAAGTAATTCATTAACCTATGATTTAGGAGAATCCTCAAATAGTTATAGTGATATATTTTTAACAAGTTTTAGTGAATATGAAAGTCTTGCAAATGATTTGGGTATAAAAAAAGATTTAACTGCAAACAATTTTGTAACAAATTACTATCTTGCATCATTTCAAGATTATGATAAATGCAGTGAGGAACGTTATAAGTTAGTAAATAAGGTAACATTAAATGATAATGAACTTAATATTAATTTTAAGGTATATAACAAATGTGGATGGTGTAAGAAACATTCAGTATTGTATCTAATTGAATTACCTAAGTTCAATGGCGATAACCCAAAAATTAACTATACATACGATTTTGAAAATGATATAGATTGTGGAAATGTTTAAAAACACTTGTTTATTAATAAATAAAGTGCTAATATAATTATGTAAATCGATGAGAAAAGACATGATTATTATTTAAACTTTTATAGAGAGTCAGTGTTTGGTGTAAACTGATAAAGAGAATAATAATTACTACTTTTTAAGAGGATTAATAAATCCCGGTTAATAGCCGTTATATATAATTAAGTTAAATAAAGGATGGTACCGTTAGAAATAACTCCTTATGGTGCCGTCTTTTTTTTATATAAAGAAAGGATTTGGTATGAAATCAGAATTAACAAATGAAATGATTAATAGTATTGAGGTTTTAGAAAATTTAAAAGATAGTTTTGAAACCTCAGCAATAGATTATGTAATTAACTCTATTAAAGAGGCAATTAAATCTATGGGTGAAAGAGCAAATTATGTAAATGATAGTTATTTATATAATTTAAATCGGACCCGAATTGTACTTAGAATATTAATTGATGTTAATAGTTTTAATAAAAATGACGAAGAGTTTAATCGTAATTTTAATGAAGTAATCGAAATATTAAATAATGAAATTGAAAAGGAGAAGGAAAATGAAAAAAATATTAGAAGATGAAAGATTATCAAAATTAAATCATAGTTGTGCACACTTAATGGCACAAGCAATTAAACATTTATATCCAAATGCTATGTTTTGGGTAGGACCAGTTATTGAAGAAGGTTTTTATTATGATGTTGATTTAGGAGATGTTACTTTAACTGAGGAAGATCTTCCTAAAATTGAAAAAGAAATGAAAAAAATAGCTAAAGATGGAAAAAGGATAGTTAGACATGAGATTTCTAAAGAAGAAGCACTTGAAATGTTTGGAAAAGATCCATACAAAGTTGATCTTATTAATCGTTTTCCAGATGGAACAGTAATTTCATGTTATTCACAAGGTGATTTTACAGACCTTTGTCGTGGACCACATGTTGATACTGTTAAAGAATTAAAATATTTTAAATTATTAAAATTTTCCGGAGCATATTGGAAAGGCGATGCTAAAAACAAAATGCTTCAGAGAATATATGGAGTTTGTTTTGATACTGAAGAAGACCTTAATGAATATATGCAACTTTTAGAGGAAGCAAAAGAAAGAGACCATAGAAAAATTGGAAAAGATTTAGGAATATTTATGTTTTCTGACCTTGTTGGTAAAGGTCTTCCTATGTGGCTTCCAAATGGCTTTATTTTAAGAAGGACTTTAGCTGATTACATAATGGATAAAGAGTTGAAACTTGGTTATAAACATGTTATGACTCCATCTCTAGGTAATGTTGATTTATATAAAACTTCCGGACATTGGGATCATTATAAAGAAGATATGTTTCCTGCCATGGAACTTGAAAATGAAAGTTATGTTTTAAGACCAATGAATTGTCCACATCATATGATGATATATAAAAATTTCTTACATTCATATAAAGATTTACCTATAAGAATTGCTGAAATAGCTAATGACTTTAGATATGAATCTTCGGGAGCTTGCTGTGGTATCGAAAGAACAAGAGCATTTACACAAAATGATTCTCATATTTTCTGTACTCCAGAGGAAATTAAAAGTGAAATTAAGGGTGTTATTGCATTAATATTAGATGTATATAAAGATTTTGGTTTTAATAATTATGAATTTAGACTTTCACTAAGAGATTCTGAAAATACTGAAAAATATTTTGGCAATGATGAACTATGGGAGAAAAGTGAAAAAGCTTTACGTGAAGTGTTAACTGAACTTAATGTTCCATTTTATGAGGCTTTAGGTGAAGCAGCATTCTATGGACCAAAGATTGATGTACAAGTGAAGAGTGCTATTGGACACGATGTTACACTATCAACTGTACAGGTTGACTATCAATTGCCTGAAAGATTTGAACTTGAATATGTAAATGATAAAGGTGAAAAAGAAAGACCAATTGTTATTCATCGTGCTATTTTAGGGTCATTAGACCGCTTTACAGCATTTTTACTCGAAGAGTGTAAAGGATATTTACCTTTATGGCTTGCTCCAAATCAAATTAACATAATACCCGTTAATAATGAATATCATTTAGAATATGCAAAAGAAATTTATGAACTATTATCTAATGAAGGATTTAAAGTACTTCTTGATGATAGAAATGAAAAACTTGGTTATAAAATAAGAGAGAGTATTATGAAAAAGTATCCTTATACATTAATTTTAGGACAAAAAGAAGTTGATAATAAAAATATTAGTTTTAGACGTAGTCAAAGTGAAGAAACAATTACACTTTCAAAAGAAGAATTCATTAAAATGTTGCATGATGAAATAGCTTGTAAAGGTATCAAATGAAAAATATTGCAATAATTACTGGTGCATCATCAGGAATAGGTAAAGAGTTTTTATTAAATATGCCAAAGAATATTGAAGTTGATGAAATATGGGCGATTGCTAGAGAAAAAAATCTTCTTGAGAATTTAAAGGTGGAAACTAAGTTAAACATTAGAACATTTTCTATTGATTTAGAAAAAAAAACTAGTTTAATGAAAATTAAAGATTTGCTTGAGGAGGAAAAACCTAATATAAAATTATTAATTAATGCTGCAGGATTTGGTAAATTTGAAAAAAGTACAAATATTTCTTTAGAAGATTCTATAGGAATGATTAAAGTAAATGATATTGCACTTACTTCTTTGTGCTTAATAGCAATACCTTATATGAAAAATAATTCTAATGTAATAAATATTGCCTCAGTAGCGGCTTTTCAACCAGTACCTTATATTAATGTTTATGCAGCAAGTAAAGCATATGTATTGTCATTTTCAAGAAGTTTAGGAAAGGAATTATCAAAAGAGGGAATACATGTTTTAACTGTTTGCCCATTTTGGACTAAAACTAAGTTTTTTGATAGAGCAGTAGAAAAGAATAAAGTTATTAAAAAATATGTTGTTATGTATGAACCAACAGATGTTGTAAGAAAAGCGTATATTGATATGCAAAAGAAAAAAAGTGTTAGTGTTTATGGTTTTATAGCAAATGTTCAAAGAGTATTATGCAAATTACTTCCGCATAATTTTGTAATGAGTATTTGGTGTAAACAACAAAAATTAAAGTAGAGAAGGAGTAAATATGGTTTTATTAATTATTTTAGCAATAGTTTTGATTGTTATTTTAGGATCATTAAAACAAATTAATGAATATGAAAGAGGAGTTAAATTTACAGCAGGTAAGTTTACTAAAATTATGTTACCGGGATGGAGGATTGTTTTACCAATTTTTCAAAGTTATAAAAAGGTAGATATAAGAACAAAAGTTGATGATGTTCCAGAACAAGAGGCAATTACTAAAGATAATGTTTCTGTAAAAATAAATGCAGTTATATATTATAAGGTATTTGATGCATCACTTGCCGTTTTAGAGGTAGAAGATTTTTACTACGCAACTGCTCAACTTGCTCAAACTACAATGCGTAATATTGTTGGTAGTGTAACATTAGATGAACTATTATGTGAAAGAGAGAAGGTATCATCACAAATTAAGGAAATAATCGATAAAGAAACTGATCCTTGGGGAATAAAGGTTGAAAATGTTGAACTTAAAGATATTTCACTTACTGATGAGATGAAAAGGGTTATTGCAAGAGCAGCCGAAGCCGAAAGAGAAAAACAAGCGGTTATAACAAAATCTATTGGTGAAAAAGAAGCAGCAGAGAACTTAGCTGATGCTGCAAGAAAATTAGCAGAGAGTCCTGGGGCACTTCATTTGAGAACATTAGAAACAATAAATGATGTATCTTCGGATCAATCTAATACAATTTTCTTTCCAATTCCAATGGATGTTTTGGAAGCAGTAAAAGGATATTCTGAAAAATTAAAAAAAGAAAATAAAAAATAATTAGCAATGCTAGTTATTTTTTTTATGTTCATACATATATTAAAGGGAGGACACAATTAACTTTTTTTACATTGATTTGACGGGCTTTACAACAAAAAATGAATTTTTTTCAAAAAAAGTGCAAAAAAGCGTTGACAATGAAAAAAT
>FR899397.1 GCA_000437315.1 Mycoplasma sp. CAG:472 | reverse complement strand
TATTAATTTCTTTTATATATTTTAATAAGAAAAGATATTTATTTTTTTTAATAAACTTAATTATTATTATAAAAATTATTCCTTTTTTTAATACTTTTGCAAATATAATATTTTTAGATGTTTCTCAAGGAGATAGTATGCTTTATATAACTAAAAATCAAAGTAAAGTATATATGTTTGATACCGGAGGAATTAGAAATAAGAGTGTTAGTGATAATTCTTTAATGTATTTAAAAAGTTTAGGAATAAGTAAAATAGATTATTTAATACTTACTCATGGTGATTTTGATCATTGTGGTGATGCTGAAAATGTAATAAATAAATTCAAAGTTAAAAATGTTATTTTTAATAATGATGGATTTAAACCATTAGAAAAAAATATAATAAATATTTTAAATAAAAAAAATATTTTATATTATAAAAGTAAAGATGTAAGTTTACCTAATATTACATTTTTAAATACAAAGTTATTTGACAATGAGAATGATAATTCTATTGTTACCCTAATTAATGAATCAGGTTTAAGGTTTCTTCTGATGGGTGATGCTGGTAAAGATACAGAAAATGCTATTATGAATAAATATATTTTAAAAGATATTACAATCCTAAAAGTGGGACATCATGGTTCAATTACCAGTAGTACTAAAACTTTTATAAATTATATAAAACCTAAATTTAGCATTATAAGTGTTGGTAAGAAAAATAGATTTGGTCATCCTAATAAAGAGACATTAGATAATCTGAAAGATTCAAAAATATATAGAACGGATCAAAATGGAAGTATTATGTTTAAAATTAAAAATAATAAATTAAAGATAGAAACATGTACACCATAGAAAGGAGAATTAAAATGAATGAAATAAAAGAATATAATGAACAAGTATTTGAAGATATTAAACATATAGACGAGAAAGGTAATGAATATTGGTTATCAAGAGAATTAATGCCATTACTTGAATATACATTATGGCAAAATTTTCATAGAAAAATAAAAGTAGCAATGGAAAATTGTATAAATAGTAATTTTGACATTTCAGACCATTTTATTGACGTTAATAAAATGGTTGATATTGGATCAAATACAAAAATAAAAGTTTTGGATTATAAACTATCTAGATATGCCTGCTATTTAATAGTACTTAATTGTGATCCAAGGAAAAAAGTATTTTCCTTGGCTAAAACTTACTTTGCAATTCAAACAAGAAAACAGGAGCTATCTGAAAAAGAGTATAATAAACTATCCGAAGATGAGAAAAGATTATATAGAAGAAATCAAGCAAGTAAATGTAATTATAATTTAAATAAAACAGCAGTTAATAGTGGAGTAAAAGATTTATCTAGATTTCATAATGCTGGATATAAAGGACTATATAATGGTGAAACAGCAGATGATATATTTAAAAGGAAAAAATTAAGATATAGAGAAGATATATTAGATAATATGAGAAGTGAAGAACTTGCAGATAATATATTCAGGATTGCTCAAACAAATGCTAAATTAAAAAGAGATAATGTTGATAATGAATATACTGCAAACTTTGTTCATTATGAAGTAGGTAGAGAGAATAAAAATAGTATTAAAAGATTAGGTGGAACAATGCCAGAAGATTTACCAACTCCAGAAAAAAGTTTAAAAGAAATAGAAAAAGAAAATAAGAAAATAGGATATGAAAAATTGTGATTTAATGGTATAATACTTATCAAACAAGGAGGAATAGATATGGTAAAAGATTTATGTTTTGAAATAATCGAAACATGTTTAAATAATTGTATGTTCTGCTCCTCTAATTCAAATTGTAATAAAACTCAAATTATTAGATTTGGGGATTTTAAAAGAACAATTGATTACTTTATGGCAAATGGAGGTATTGAAGAATTATCTTTGTCAGGAGGAGAACCTTTTTTACATCCTGAATTAATAAAAATGGTAGAGTATTCCAAATCATTAGGAATAAGAACAGTTATATTTACAAGCGGTGTAACAAATAATATAGGAACTAGTCAAGCAGAAAAAACAAAAATACTTGATGAAATGAATAGAAGACTACAAGAAATAAATGAAAAAGAACCAGACAATGATTATTTAAAACAAAAAGTAATTAGTTTTTATGCACAATTATTGAATCCATCTAATTTTGTTCCAATATCAAAAAAATTATTATTAGAACTACAAAGGATAGGTCTAGATAAAATTGTTTTTGATTATCAAGCATACGAATATGAAACAGACCATACATTAATGGGAAGAAAAGAAAAATCTAGAATATCATTATTAAAATCATTAATTACTGCATCATTAATAGTTTCAGAAGTTGACGTTCATTTTGTACCTATGAAGCTTAATTATAAAGAAATAGGAGATATTCTAGAAATGCTTGAAATAGCAGGAGTAAAGAATATTAGTATATTAAATTTTCTACCTCAAGGAAGGGGAAAGATAAATCAAAACGATTTACAATTATCGGATGAAGAACTAAAAGAATTTTTTGAATTACTAGAAAAGCATAAACAAAATTATTCTGGTAATATTAGAATTGGAATACCATTACAAGGAGAAGATACACATAAATGTACTGCTGGATTAGAAAAGTTAGATATAAAATTTGATGGTACAGTATTACCTTGTCCAGCTTTTAAAGAAATAACTTCAGAAGAGTGTGCAAGGTTTAATATAAAACTTCCTAATATATATATGAATTTAGAAGAAGTTGTAATACCAGGAAAAGGTACAAGAGTAAAGCCTTTGTGTAAACAAATATATAGTGCAAGAACTAAAAATAATTAGTTCTTTTTTCTTTGTTTAAATCCGTGTGCATAAACGTATGTCACCACATGGTGATTATGATTATATGGGTGAGGCAATTAATTTAGTAGAAAACTTTA
>FR899396.1 GCA_000437315.1 Mycoplasma sp. CAG:472 | reverse complement strand
AAGAAAAACATAGTTCTATTTTTCGTTAAAAGGTACTTGAAAAATATATAAAAAAATGGTTTAATTATATTGAAAGTAACGTAAATATGAGGATATTTTTTCTTATATCTATATAATAAGAGAAAAAACGAACAAGGTTAATACTGGGTTTGTGATAGTTTTGGATAAAATTTTAATATCATAAAAAAAGCACTAAGTTTATAGCACCTTACTTTATATATACTTTATCTAAATTTGGAGTAATATGAATTAATGGTAAATTATATTTTTCTGCATACTGTTTTGCTTTTTCGATATCTTTACATTTATCGGTATAAAATACACCAATTGGATGAACATTACCTGTTAAAACAATTTCTGAATATGTAACTATTCCACCCTCTAAAACGGAAGATTCTATATCTTGTGGAAGTAGAATTTTAGATACATTTTCAAATTCATAAAATAATGTATTATCTTCAGTACTTGGATATTGCCAATTTTTAAGAAGATCTCTATCTATATATTCATCTTTAGAAATTTCCCAACTACCTGCATCTTCACAGCAACATTCATCAAAATTATTATCTGCTCCAAAAAGTAAACCAAATTCACCAATTGTTTGAATATTTTCTGTTAAAAGTGATGTACAAACTTTATGCATTTTACTTGGGTCAACTTCTCCACCTGTAAAAGTATGAGCTAAATAAGCATAGTGACTTGAATCGTGATTTATTGGATTAGTTAAAAACTCTGCCCATTTTTGTTTAGCATATGGTTCTAAACTTCTTTCAAACTCTAATATTTTTAGATAATTTTCTTCGAACTTATTATATTCATTTTTAAAATCTTCGGAATAATATGGAAAGATTTCTTTATATGTTTCTTCATATGGAGGATATTTTTCTAAAAAAGAAGTCATTTCATTATATATATCCACAGGAATATCACTTGTTAATTTTGATGCACATTTTAAAATAAATCCTGCTTTTTTTAACATAAAAGATGGTAATCCATAATATGGGATAATTTTTTTACTTTTTAAATCATCTTGAATTTTAATTATTTCATTTTTATATGAGTCAATATATATTTCAAAAACTTCTTCATAAGGAATGTTTGAATTTATATGATAATCTATTATACTTTTTAAAACATTTTCATAATAAAATGCTTTTTGTTGATTTGAGGCTTCAAAAGGATAAATTTTAAAACTATCTTCATTAGACTCTACACTACAAACTAAATTATAATATCTACTTATTTGCATTTGAAGTCTATGGTCAATTGCATCAAAATCTGTTACTACATTAGTAAATGGATACTTACTTTTTAAATATATAAGCATAATTAAAGAGTATTTCTCTTTACTAGTTACTTTTTTAAGTAAATCTTTATAACTATCATCTACAAAATCTATATCTTTTTTTATTACTTCCTCTATCATATAAATATCATATCATAATTTTTTATAAACAAAAAGAATGTTTTTTAAAAATCAAAGTTTATTCATTATATAATTAACTATATTTTAAAAATTCATGTCTTATTTTGACATGTTTTGTCGAAATGCTTGCTATTAAATTATTTTCATATATAATAACTACTCGAACGTGCAGGAACTGGCGTTACCTTCTTAATTTTTTCTAGGGGTTTTGGTGCACCAAGATTAAAACTAGACGAAAGGAGGAATGTAAATGACCAAAAAGAAACTCGAAAGAGTAGTAATTTTGATTATCGTTTTGTTACTTTGGAATGGCTATCCAAAATATATAAAACGCGCCGTCCAGATTATGATAGAAATC